>DAOSMQ010000709.1:0-1004 GCA_035372725.1 Promineifilum sp. (SeqCode) | reverse complement strand
CCGGCCGCCTCTGCTCGCCCTTTTCGCCGGGTCACACATGCGCTAATATAGCGTCCGTGTTTCGACCCTGTCGCCACTCCGCGCGAAGTATAGGAGCGTGCCGTGACGCTGAAGACCGGTGATGTTTTGCAGAACCGCTATCGCATCGTCCGCCTGGTTGGCCAGGGTGGCTTCGGCGCGGTCTATCGCGCCTGGGATATCAATGTCTCCCAGCCGGTAGCGCTGAAGGAAAACCTGGGTGTCGGCAGCGAGGCTCAGCGCCAGTTCGAACGCGAGGCGACACTGCTGGCCGGCCTACGCCACCCCAACCTCCCCCGCGTCACCGACCACTTCATCATTCCCGGCCAGGGGCAATACCTGGTCATGGACTACGTCGAGGGCAAGAGCCTAGCGACGCTGCTGGCCGAGCGAGGACGGCCGCTGCCGGAGGCCGACGCCCTGGCCTGGGTGCGGCAGGTCTGCGACGCGCTGACTTACCTGCACGCGCGCCCCTCGCCCATTATCCACCGCGACATTAAGCCGGAGAATATCATCGTCACGGCCGACAACCGGGCCATGCTGGTCGATTTCGGCATCTCCAAGGTCTTCGTGGCCGGCGGTCAGACGACCGTCGGCGCGATGGCCGTCACGCCCGGCTTCAGCCCACCGGAGCAGTATGGTGGCGGCGGCACGGACGCCCGCAGCGATGTCTACGCCCTGGCGGCGACGCTCTACAAGCTGCTGACCGCGCAGACGCCACCGGAAAGCGTCGAGGTGATGGCGGCCGAGGTGGTTGTGCCGCCGGCGCACGAACTGAACCCGGCCGTGAGTCCCGCCGTGGCGCGGGCCATCGAGCGGGCTATGACGCCACAGATGAGCCGGCGCACGGCCAACGCGACCACGTTCGCCGAGGAGTTGCTGTCGCGCCTCGCCATGCCGCTGCCCACAGCAGCTATCCTCGCGCCCATCGCCGTCGCGGAGCGCGCCGCCAGCCCGGCGCGGCCGGAGCCAGCCCCGGCCAGCGC
>DAOSMQ010000708.1:0-1014 GCA_035372725.1 Promineifilum sp. (SeqCode) | reverse complement strand
TCGGTCAGGGCTGTCAGGCGGCCGGCGCGCGTCCGGTCGCTCCACGGGCCGCGGTCGTAGGGCAGAGGCGTTGGCTCCGGCAGGCGATGAAGGCGGCTGCTGGCGGGCAGCCATGTCTCCAGGGCCTGATGCCACAGCGTGGCCGTATCGACTCGGCCGCAGAGCAGCAGAATGGGCGCGCGGGCCGGCGCGCTCAACTGCCGGTGGATCTGGGCGACGACAGGCGCGCGCGCCCCGCGCGGCAGGTCCAGCGGCAGCAGCGGCTGGCCTTCGGCGTCGCCCAGTGCCCCGACAAGTTGGGCAAAGGCGGGAATCTGGTCGAACAGGTCGAGCAGTCCGGATACGTTCATCCCTGTTCCTCTGCAGGGCCGTTCACCGGCCCATTGAAGCGCGACATAGTCAGGTCAATGCCGTCGCGGACGAACGACGTGATGGCCTGGCCGGCTGTGGCCAGCATCTCACTGACCAGCGGCAGTTCGTCGCGACCGAAGTCTTGCAGGACGTAGGCGGCCGGGTCCATGCGCCCCGGCGGCCGGCCAATGCCCAGCCGCAGCCGCGGGAAGTCGTTGCCCAGGTGCTGGATGATGGAGCGCATGCCGTTGTGGCCGCCCGCGCCGCCCTTCTCGCGCAGCCGGATGACACCGAAGGGGATGTCTAACTCGTCGTAGACCACCAGCACGGCGCTGGGCGGAATGCGGTAGAAGCCGGCCAGCGCACCGACGGCCTCGCCGCTAAGGTTCATGAAGGTCTGCGGCTTGGCCAGAACGACCGCGCCCTCGGCCAGCCGGCCGCTGCCGACGATGGCTTTACTTTGGACGCGGCGCATGTCGATGCCCTGGGCCAGAGCCAGCCGGTCGATGGCCATGAAGCCGACGTTGTGGCGGTTGAAGGCGTGGTTCCGGCCGGGGTTGCCCAGCCCGACGATCAGAAACCGTTTGCCGCGCTCAGCGCTATCCACGTCTACGAGCCTCCCACCGTCATGTCCAATTCATAGGCGTTCCACAACTCCGACGG
>DAOSMQ010000707.1:0-1015 GCA_035372725.1 Promineifilum sp. (SeqCode) | reverse complement strand
CCTGGCAGCGATGGGTCAGGCGGGGCTGACAGTGACGCCGCTGCAAGCGGCGCTGGCCACGGCGACGCTGGCTACCGGCGGCCAACGGCCCGTGCCGCGGCTGGTGGAGGCCGTCACGGATGCCAGCGGCCAATGGGTCAGCCAGCCGTCGGCCCTCGTCGGCGAGACGGCTGTCAGCGCGTCCACGGCCGTCGCTGTGCGCGAGACGTGGCCACTTAGCGGCGACGGGGGCGAACTCGCGGCGAGTTCGCGGGAGTTCGCCGTGTCGACCCTCTCCGGCCCGGACGGCCACTACAATAGCTGGTATCTGGGTTTTGCCCCGGCCGACGCGCCGCGCTTCGTCGTCGCTCTGGTGCTGGAAGATGAAGACGCCATCACCACGGCCGAGGCGGTCGGCCGGGCCGTCCTCGCGGCGGCGGCAAGGTAACCGCTCGGCGCGTCGCACTTCAGAAAGTGCGTCGCACCTCCTTCGGGTATCCGCTCAAGAACGTGCCCGGCGCTTCGGAAAGTGCCAGGCACGGCCATAAAGTCAGCGCAAGTAGATGGGATTGCTGTAGATCCAGCCCCGCTCCTGCCCCTCATACGGGATGTGGCACTCCACACGGTAGGCCCCCGGCTCGGCCGGCGCGTAGGCCAGGTTGGTGTCGCGCTGGGCTTCGGCCACGACGACGCCGTGGCGGATGAGCCGGATGCGGCAGCGCGCCGGCGCCTTCACCTGTAGCGTCGCCCCCGTCGCGCCCAGCGGCATCTCGTCGCCGATAATACCCTTGCGGACACCCGTGACCGTGTAGCGAAAGCCAGCCGTGGAAGCGGGCATGTCGTAGCCGACCCAACCGTGGCCGCGGCCGATGGCTCGCAGCAACAGCGCCTGGTCATGGGCAAAATCGCCGTTGAGCGGCTCCGGTGTCAGCACGTGGGTGTTGACCGCGCGGAAGAGGAACTCATAGGGGTAGACCTCGCGGTGGATGGGGCCGAGGTGCATCGGCGTGCCGTGGGCGTCGCTGTTGCCCACGGC
>DAOSMQ010000706.1:0-1020 GCA_035372725.1 Promineifilum sp. (SeqCode) | reverse complement strand
GTCGGCGAGGAAACCGGCGCCATCGACGAGATGCTCGACGAGTGGGTGGCGGAGTGGATGAAGGCGGCGGCTGTCGAGGCGGCCAACCAGCCCCAGACCGCCCGGCCTGATCTGGCCGTGACCGATAGCGAAGACATCCCGTTTTAGACAGCCACAACGCCGGGGCTGAGGGCGCAATCCTCAGCCCCGGCCAGGGGCAAGACGCTATGACACGAAAAACACCATCACGCATCAAGCCGCCGCAAGTGTATGCCGGGGACACGGCCGCGCAACTGAAAACCACCTGCCCGACGTGCGGCGTGGTCATCATGGTTCAGGCGCAAGCGGACAAGTTTTGCGATCCGCCCGATTGGCAGTTTTGGGGCTACAAAGACGCCCGCTGGGTGCGTTGCCGAGGGGAGTCTGATGGCCGCGCCTACATCCACTTCTGGACAATCATCAACGGCAACCGGAGCGACCGCCTGGCGTGGATAAACCCCACGCCCGATGACGCCCCCGCGCAAAAGACGCTCTTCGAGGTGAACCCATGAACGAATTTCCCACCCTACTCCAATACATCGGCGGCCTCACCGCCTTCCTGTTCCTGAGCGCCGTTCTGCTGGCGCTCTACCACGCCGGGCGGCGGGCCATCCACGGCCGCCGGCCGCGCCGGTACGTGACGGCGCAACGGGCCGGCCGAGGGGCGCAACGATGACAACCCTGCTCGTTGCCGTCATCGTGGCGGCCGTCATCGCCGCCGGCCTGCTGCTGCTCGTTGGCCTCTGCCGGGCCGCGGCCGACACGCGCGATGTGGCAGAGGACACAGGAGAGTACCATGACTGAGACGAAGCCAACCTACGCCGTGACAGAATGGCACGGCTGCTATGATGACAGTTGGAACGGCGTCCTAGTGCCGGACGCTTTCGCGCACCCGGCCAAATTCGCGCCCGGCCTTATCTCGCGCATCTTGCGGCACATGCTGGAGCGCGGCTACATCGCGCCGGGTGATAGCATTGTTGACCCGTTCGGCGGCATTGCGGC
>DAOSMQ010000705.1:0-1034 GCA_035372725.1 Promineifilum sp. (SeqCode) | reverse complement strand
CCTGACCGTCGTCGTCTCGCCGCTCATTTCGCTGATGGAAGACCAGGTGATGCAGATGCGCGAGTTGGGCGTGCCCGCCGCCTATTTGAACAGCACCCTGGCCTACGACAGCTATGTCACCATCGCCCGGCAGGCAGCCACAGGCGGGATCAAGCTGCTCTACGTCGCTCCGGAGACGCTGCTGCGGCCGGAGACGCTGACCCTGCTCGACCAGGCCGGCGTTGACTGTCTGACCATCGACGAAGCTCATTGCATCTCCGAGTGGGGCCACGACTTCCGGCCGGAATATCGCCAGTTGGCCGCGGTGCGCCGGCGCTTCCCCGATGCCGTCTGCCTGGCGGTGACGGCCACGGCCACGGCGCGCGTCCGCGACGACATTCGCGCCTCGCTGGCCATCCCCGACGCGGCCGTCTTCATTTCCAGCTTCGACCGCGCCAACCTCTTTCTGGCTGTGGAACCGCGCGTGGATGCCCTGGGCCAGGCGCTGGCCTTTCTGGAAAACCACCGCGGCCAATCGGGCATCATTTACTGCGCCACCCGCCGCGCCGTGGACACGCTGACCGAACAACTGGCCGCCCACGGCTGGAACGTGCTGCCCTACCACGCTGGGCTGGACAACGCCACGCGCCAGCGCAACCAGCGGCGCTTCACCTATGACGAAGCGGCCATCGTTGTGGCCACGGTGGCCTTCGGCATGGGCATCGACAAGTCCAACGTGCGCTTCATCCTCCACTACGACCTGCCCAAAGACCTGGAGAGCTACTACCAGCAGATCGGCCGCGCCGGCCGCGACGGCCTGCGGGCCGACTGCCTGTTGCTCTTCGGCGCGCAGGACATCTCCACCAACATCTACCTCATCGACCAGGGCGACCCGGCGCAGCGTCCCGGCGCAATCGCCCGGCTACAGGCCATGCTGGCCTACGCCGAGACGGACCAGTGCCGTCGTGTGCCGATGCTGGCCTACTTCGGCGAGACGGATGTGCCGGCGACGTGCAGTCTGTGCGACAACTGCACTGCCGGGGCGGGCGAACAAC
>DAOSMQ010000704.1:0-1043 GCA_035372725.1 Promineifilum sp. (SeqCode) | reverse complement strand
GTCCACATCCGCAATCTGCGCACGAAGATCGAACCCGACTCGCGCAACCCGCGCTATGTCCTGACCGTTTACGGCATCGGCTACCGCCTGGCCGCCGAGCCGAATGGCAGTAACTAGATCATGCGTTCCCTGACCCTCAAACTCGTCCTGGCATTCCTCACGGTTGGGTTGGCGGGCGTGGTGCTCGTCGCTGTGGTCATCCGCCGGCAGACGCTGCTGGAGTTCGACCGCTTCATCGTCGACCAGTACCAGGCCGAGATCATCGCCCGCGCCGCCGACTATTACACGGAGAACGGCAGCCTATCGGGCGTGGAGAGCGTCTTGCGCACCGGCCGGCGCGGCGGGCCGGGCGGCGGGCCGGGCGGGGCGCGCCCCCTGCTGGTGACGGACACAGAGGGGCAAGTCGTCGCCTCGACGGGCAGTATCGAGTCAGACGGCTACACATCATCCGTCAACGTGACCGACAGCAATGCCGTGCCTGTGCTGGTCAATGGCACGGCGATCGGCTACGTCGATTTCCTGGACATGCCCGAGGCTGACGAACTGCGAGCCACAGCCGAAGCCGCCTTTCTGGATCGCATCAGCCGCGCCATTCTCATCAGCGCCGTTGTCGCCGGGTTGCTGGCCCTGGTTCTGGGCGCGGCGCTGGCCAGCACCATTGCCCGACCGGTGCGCGAATTGACCGACGGCACGCGGGCGCTGGCCGCCGGCGACCTCGGCCACCAGGTGCCGGTGCGCACGGCCGACGAGATCGGCCAGTTGGCCCACTCCTTCAACCAGATGAGCGCCGACCTGGCCCGCTCCAACCAGCTACGCAAGCAGATGACGGCCGACATCGCCCACGACCTGCGCACGCCCCTCAGCGTCATCCTGGGTTACTCCGAGGCCCTGCAAGACGAGAAGCTGCCCGGCACGCCGGAGGTCTACGGGGCGATGTACCGTCAGGCGCAACAGCTGAACCGGCTCATCGATGACCTGCGCATCCTGTCGCTGGCCGACGCCGGGCAACTTGTCCATCAGGCCATGCAGGCCGCCCATGTTCT
>DAOSMQ010000703.1:0-1048 GCA_035372725.1 Promineifilum sp. (SeqCode) | reverse complement strand
GCTGCCCGATGGCGAGGAGGCGCGGACCATCCTCGACCTGAACGCCCGCCTGCTGGCCGCTTTCGGCCTGGAGCGCGGCGCGACCCATGCCGAGTTCATCCGCGGCGCGGACGGGCAGTATTACTTCCTCGAAGTGGCCGCGCGGGTGGGCGGGGCCAACATCGAGCAGCTCGTCGAGTCGGCCAGCGGGCTGAACCTGTGGGGCGAGTGGGCGCGCATGGAGATCGCCTATGCCCAGCGGCAGCCCTACGCCGTCGCCCCGACGCGCCACGACTACGCCGGCATCCTCGTCTGCCTGGCGCGGCAGGAGTGGCCCGACCTGAGCGGCTACACCGACCCGGAAGTGGTCTACCGCGTGGACAAGAAGCACCACGCCGGCCTTGTCGTCGCTTCGCCCGACGCCGGCCGCGTGGAGGCGCTGCTCAACGACTATGCCAACCGCTTTGCCGGGGACTTTCTGGCCGTGCTGCCGCCGCTGGATAAGGCGCCGACGTAAGCGCAAACTCATATCTCCACCAAGGCCATCAGAAACGCGAGCTACGATTTTTATTGTACTCCTGACGTTCTTGTGCTATTTTTGCCCGCATCAAGCATAGCTTCATCCCATCTTTGCTACACCTGTGCTATGGATTCGGAAGACGCCTTGTCATGCCAGCGCGACGCACTTTGTGAAGTGCGCCGCGCTTGGTTTTCGGGGCAGAGCGCCCGCGCCTTTCAACGGTAGGAAGCCCGACAGCTAACCGGAGTTGTCGGCGTAATCGTGAACATCTCAGACCTTATCAGGAGACACACAGTGATGCGATTCCATGTTTCTCATCCCCTCAGCAACTCTTTCCGCAACGGCCTGGCCGTTGCGTTTTTGTTGCTCTTGGGGGCGCTGGCGCTGCGGCCCGGCCCGGCCACCGCCGCCCCGGCGGTCAATTCCATCATCCCCGCCGGGCCGACGACGATTCTCAATGACGGCGGCGCGCTCTGCGCCCTGCTGCCGTCGGGTGCGGTGCAGTGCTGGGGCGTTGAGGGCGTCCAGCCCGGCCCCTACGTCGCTGTC
>DAOSMQ010000702.1:0-1054 GCA_035372725.1 Promineifilum sp. (SeqCode) | reverse complement strand
ATGTCTTTGCAGCCGACAATTAGGGGCTAGGGGCTAGGGGAAGAGCGCTCTTCCCTAGCCCCTAGCCCCTACCCCCTATCTCCCAGCCCGTGCGGGCTGCTCGTCTTCGCCGGGCGCGTCATGTAGCGATCTGGGGCCACCGGCGCAAAGCCATACGGCGCGTAGAGGCCGTGGGCGTCCTTCGTCGCCAGCAGCAACCGCGCCCCCTGCACGTCGGGATGGACCAGCGCCGCCGCCACCAGCGCCTTGCCGATGCCCTGCCCGCGAACGTCCTCCAGTACAAACACATCGGCCAGCCAGGCGAATGTCGCCCGGTCGGTCACCAGGCGACAGAAAGCCACCTGCTGCCCGTCGAGATAGGCCCCGAAGCAGAGCGAGTTGTCGATGGCCCGCCGCACCACGTCCAGCGGACGCCCCTGCGCCCAGTAGGAGCGCTCCGACAGAAAGCGGTGGATCATGGCCACGTCCAACCGCGCGGGATCGGTCGAGATTTCCAGGTTCATGGGAACCATTCTAGCAAACGCGGTGTATAGTGAAATGAATGAGCTTGAGCGAGGCGGCCACGGCTGAATCGGGCGCGTGGCCGGAAGCGAATCTGTCAGGCGAGGCCCAGATGGCCCACGAGGCGGCGCTGGTGGCGCGGGCGCGCGCCGGCGACGCTGACGCCTGGGCGGCGCTTGTCGGCCATCATCAGGAGCCAGTCTTCCGCCTGGCCTATCTCATCCTGGGCGACGCCGCCGACGCCGAGGATGTCGCCCAGGAGGCGTTTGTGCGCGCCTATCTGGCTCTGGCGCGATTCGATGCTGGCCGGCCGCTGCGCCCGTGGCTGCTCAGCATCGCCGCCAACCTGGCCCGCAACCGGCGGCGGAGCCTGGGCCGCTATTGGGCGGCCATGCAGCGCGCCTTTCTGGCCGAGCCGCGCCGCCACCACGCGCCGCCGGAGCGCACGCCGGCCAGCGACGCCCGCCGCCTGCGCCAGGCCGTCGGCCGGCTGCGGCCCGACGCTCGCGACGTTGTTTATCTGCGCTACTTCCTGGGCCTGTCGGAGGCGGAG
>DAOSMQ010000701.1:0-1059 GCA_035372725.1 Promineifilum sp. (SeqCode) | reverse complement strand
CCACAGAGCCGCCCGCCACCTCCACACCGTACAGCCGCCCCGTCTGCAACACCCGCGCGTCGCGCCCCAGCATCTCCGGCAGGTAGGGCGGATTGGTGGGCGTGTGTTGCGGCGGCATGGCGTCCCAGGCGTCGACCAACGCGCCACTGCTCAGGTGGGGCGATAGGCCGGCCGGGCCGACGACGCGGTGGGTGCCATCTTCAGCCAGCGTCTCCGTCAGGTAGTCGAAGAGCCGTTCGAGCGCTTCGGCGTCGCCGGCGGTGTGGAGCAGGCCCAGGTGGGCGGTCTGGCCGCGGCGGCGCGGGTCCACGGTGACGACGGCGGCGGCCAGCGGCCGCTCCAGAACGCTGATGAGGGGAATCTCTTGCTGGTCGGTGCGCGAGCGGGAGACGCCAGTGCGGTGGAGGGCCTCAACGTGGACGAGCCGGGCCGCCAGACGGGCGAGGTGGTCGTTGTGAGCCGGGTTCAAGTCGCGCCGGAAGGCGGTGTAGCGCGGCGGCGTCCAGCGGTCGTCCTGCCGTCCCAGCGCCCACCACGCGCCGGCAAACGCCCGCCGCTCCCACCAGGAAGCCGCGCCGACGTCAACCGCGTGAACGTCGTAGTTGAAGTAGGGCATCGCTTAACATCGAAGGATGAAGGATGACCGCCGCCTGCTTACCTACTGAGCTACTGCCCCACCGCCGAGGGGCAAATATCCCGCAACGGACAGGCCGGGCAATTGGGCTTGCGGGCGGCGCAGACGCGGCGGCCGTGCCAGATGAGCAAATGGGCGATCTCAATCCAGCTCTCCGGCGGGATGATGGCCATCAGGTCGCGCTCGACCTTGACCGGGTCGGTGGCCGCCGTCAGTCCCAGTCGAGCGGCCAGGCGCTTAACGTGGGTATCGACGGTGATGCCATCGGCCAGGGCGTAGATTTCGCCGCGGACGACGTTGGCTGTCTTGCGGGCCACGCCGGGCAGCGTCAGCAGGGCGTCCATCTCCGGCGGCACGACGCCGCCATATTCGGCCAGCAGCCGCGCGGCCGTCTCGCGGATGAAGCGGGCCTTATTGCGGTAGAA
>DAOSMQ010000700.1:0-1061 GCA_035372725.1 Promineifilum sp. (SeqCode) | reverse complement strand
TCGTATGCAGAAACGCGATGTCATGGTCAGGCAGGTCAGCCGCACATTCGCCCTGTCCATCGAGCAGTTGCCGCCGCTGCTGCGCGAGGCGATTTCGGTGGCCTACCTGATGTTCCGCATCTCTGATGGCATCGAAGACCACGAAGCCATGCCCGCGGCGCGCAAGGTCGTCCTGCTGGACGAGTGGGCCGCCGTGCTGGAGGGGCGCGCCCCGGCCGCGGGCCTGGCCCGGCGCGTGGATGATCTTGACCCGGCGGATCCCGAAGTCGAAGTCGTCCGCGAGACGCCGCTCATCCTCGACTGGCTCCATGCCCTGCCCGCGCCCTTTCAGGAACCTATTGTCGCCCACGTCCACGCCACCACGCGCGGCATGGCCCGCTGGCAAGCCCACGGCCCCTACGTCGAAGACGAGGCCGCCCTCGATGATTACATGCACGAGGTCGCCGGCCGCGTCGGCTACCTGGTGACCGATCTCTTTGCGCTCTACTCGCCGGCTGTGGCCGCGCAGCGGGAGAGCCTGATGCCCCTCTCGCGCGAGTGTGGCCTGGCGCTGCAAACGGTCAATATCGTCCGCGGCATTCGCAAGGACTACGAGCGCGGCTGGGTCTTTGTGCCGCAGACGTTCTACCGTAGCCTGGGCCTGACGCGCGAGACGCTGCTGGCGCTGCCGCAAGAGCCGAAAGCATTGGCCGTCGTGGCCATGCTGGCCGACAAGGCCGACCGCCACCTCGACCACGGCCTGCGCTACATCACCACCTTCCCGCGGTCTGAGCATAGCCTGAGGCTGGCGCTGATGTGGCCTTTCCTCTTCGCCGCGCGGACGCTGGCCCTGAGCCGCAACAACCCCAACGTCCTGCGCAGCGAGGCCAAAATGACCCGCGCCGAGATCGGCCGCATTGTCGCCGAATCGAAGCTGATGGGCTGGTCTAACAGCTGGCTGGCACGCACCTACGCCCGCCTGGCCCGCCCGCCGGCCCCGCCCGGCCAACCACCGGCCATTCGTCTGGTCGCCGCAGGCCCGCGCGACCGCTAAGGAGATCGCCCCGATGACCGACGCACGC
>DAOSMQ010000699.1:0-1071 GCA_035372725.1 Promineifilum sp. (SeqCode) | reverse complement strand
GTCGTCGAGCACGCCGGGGATCTGCAGGGCGGTGGCGTCGAGCAGGTTATCCTCGGCGTCGGTCGCGGCCACGGCCACCTGCCCCTTCAGCGCCACCCGCAGCGTGCCCACCCGCGCCGGCAGGTGAAAGACCGCCTGGCCGGCCAGATGGGGGAATTTGGCGGCCAGTTCCGGCGACAGCCCTTCGGGCACGTAGCTCAGGAGGAGCGGCGAACCACTGACGCCGTCCGAGCCGAGCACCAGCGGTTCGCCCGTCTCGGTGTAGTAGAAGGCGTACTGATTGTCCGGGTTATACTCGACATCCCAGACGATGGTATCGGCGGCGACCCAATGGGCTTTGGCCTCGGCCAGGCTACCCACCTGGCCGCTGCCGCCGACCTGGATGGTCATGATTTTGTTGGCGGCGTTCCACAAGAAGGACACCAGTGTGCCGTCGGCGTCAACGGTGAAGGGGATGTTGGCCCCGCCGGGCGCGCCGGCCTCGCCGTAGTTCTCGTCCCAGGTCTGGTTGATGGCCACTTTGGCCTCGTAGGCCCCGGCGGGGATGGCGTCGGTCTGGAAGACAAAAGTGCCGTCGCCGTCCGGGTCTTGTAGCCAGGAGCGCAGGCAGTCGGGCGACCACTCGGCCGGACAGCCGATCTCGTCCTGGAAGCTGCCCGCGGCTGTGGCGATAGTGCTGTTGACGTTGTCGGTGATCCAGCCGGTCTGCGTGGAGAAGAAGAAGCTCACGTCGGCGTCCTCTTCGACCACCAGGGGGATGTTGGGGCCGCCGGCCGCGGCGTTGAGGCCGAAGTTGGCATCCCATGTGCCGTTGAGGGCGGCTTTGTACTCGTACTCACCGGCCGGCAGGGCAAACGTTCCCTGCCAGAGGTCATCGTCGGCGTCGTAGGTCAGCGCCGTGGTCTCGCAATCCGGCAGCCAGTCGTCGGCGCAGCCCAGAACAGACTGGATGGTGCCGGGCACAACGACCAGGTCCGGCGGCGTGCTGACCACCGGCGGCGGCATGGTCGCCCCGCCGGCGGCCGGGTCGGCCGCGGCCGTGGTCAGCGTGCCGGCGGCGGCGTCATAGCT
>DAOSMQ010000698.1:0-1084 GCA_035372725.1 Promineifilum sp. (SeqCode) | reverse complement strand
CGATGTTGGCTCCGCCCACCCGCGCGGCCACTTCCAGAAAGTAATACTGCCCGTCGGCCCCGCGGATGAACTCGGCATGGGTCGCGCCGCGCTCCAGGCCGAAGGCGGCCAGTAGCCGCGCGTTGAGGTCGAGGATGGCCCGCGCTTCCTCGCCATCGGGCAGCGTTCGCGAGACGAAGACGCCGCCCTCGTGGGCCACGGTCATAGGCGGCCGGGCGTACTTGTGCGGCTGGGCAAAGAGGATGCGGCTGTCGTAGACCAGTGAATCGACATGATAGATCTCGCCGGGGATGAACTGCTCCAGGTGGAAGAACGACTGCTCATCGCCCAACTGGTCGAGCCAGCGCCAGACTTCTTCCGACGAGTAGAGCTTCTTGATGCCCATCGCCCCGGCCTCGGAGCGCGGCTTCAGCACCCACGGCGGCGGCACGCGTTCCATGTAGGCCCGCAGCCGGTCGTAGCTAAACACGGGCGTAAAGGGAGGCACAGGGATGCCGGCGGCCGCGGCCTGGGTGCGCATGGCCAGTTTGTCGCGGAAGTAGCGCGCCCCCGTCTCGCCCAGGCCGGGCAGGCGCAGGTGCTCGCGCAGGGCGGCGGCCGTCTCGACGTCGTAGTCGTCAACGGTACAATGGCATGGATGCGGTTGGCGCGGGCCAGGTAGCTGACGGCATAGAAGATGTCTGGCCGGCGGCGCAGGTCGGGCATCAGGAAGACCTCGTCGATGCTCTCACGTGGCCACGGCTCGGCGGCGTTTTTCTCGCGGGTCAGCAGCAGCACGCGCGCGCCGAGGGCCTTGGCGGCGGTTAGGAAGGTCGTGCCCTTAAAGTAGCTGGCCAGACAAAGGATCGTCGTCGGTTCAGGTTGCATGACTTGCCTCCGGGCGCAATCATAGACGCAATCGCGCCGAAGATCACGAAATGGCGCGCCTGGCTGTTGACGAAATGGACTGGCCTGCTATACTTATCTGGCAGCACTCGGCAAGAGCGCATAAGTAAACGTGCCACATTGAAGTGTCACGGCAACGTGCCACTGCCGAACGTACATTTATAAGCCTGGACGCGGCAATCGCCATTCACCCGGCCGA
>DAOSMQ010000697.1:0-1093 GCA_035372725.1 Promineifilum sp. (SeqCode) | reverse complement strand
CCAGATGATGGCCCGCGAGGAGTTTCGCCGCCTGCCGGTCGTGGACAAGGACGGCCGCCTGATCGGCATCGTCAGCCTGGGCGACGTGCGCAGCGCCGAGCCGTCGCCCGCCACGTCGCTGAGCGTCTGGGAACTCAACTACCTGCTATCGACGCTGACCATCGCCAAAATCATGACGCCGAATCCTTTCGCCATTGGCCCCGACGCCACGCTGGCAGAGGCGGCGCGGATGATGCTGGAGCACCGGGTCAGCGGCCTGCCCGTCGTCGACGAGACGCGCCACGTCATCGGCATCATCACTGAGTCCGACATCTTCGCCATGGTCGTGCTACACGAGTGGGGCGCTGAGTACGAGCACGAGCGCGAACCGGCAGAACAAGGCTAGATCGACTACGATTCTGGCGGCGACAGCGGCAGCCCGGCCCGCTCCCAGGCCAACGTGCCGCCGTCCACGTCGGTGACGTCATAGCCGGCCGCCCGCAACTGCCGCGCGGCGATGGGGCTGCGGTGGCCGGAGCGACAGATAGTCAGGATGGGCCGGTCGCGCGGCAGTTCTGCCAGCCGCCGGCCGAACTCCGTCAGCGGGATGAGCACCGCGCCGGGCACGCTGCCCGCCCGCGTCTCCAAGGGCTGGCGCACGTCGACGATGACCACCTCTGTATCCGCCTGCAAGCGTCGGTGCGCCTCCTCCGGGCTGATGCTTTTCACCCCACCACCAAACAAGCGCCGGTAAAGTCCCATGATTGCCTCTCTCGGCCGCGCCAGCGGCCCATTTATGAGCGCCAGTTAACAGTAGCGTACATAACCTTTACAAAATATGGACTAATCCATTATATTGCCTGCATTACCAACACGGGACGTTAGGACCGCCCGGTTGAATAAGACAAAGGTTGTTCAAGACACTCTACTGGAGGTTAGCATGAAACTGAGCCGTGTTCACAAAGTGGTCTATAGTGTTCTCGTCGTCGCCCTGCTGCTGGCAGCGGCCTTGCCCACGTTTGCCATGCGCCGGCAAAACATTGTCGAGATCGCCGCGTCGAATCCCGACTTCCCCACACTCGTCGCCGCTGTGGTTAAGGCTGACCTGGTGGAC
>DAOSMQ010000696.1:0-1094 GCA_035372725.1 Promineifilum sp. (SeqCode) | reverse complement strand
CGTTGCCCCCGGCCAGGTCGGCGCGATAGAGATCGTCGTTGCGGGCAAGGAGAAGCCGCCGGCCGGCGCGGGCAGACGGGGCGAGTCGTTACGGGATAGTCGCCAGCAACACAGCGCCCTGGGCCACCAGTTCCGGCGTCCCGCCATCGGCGGCCACCTGCCAGAGGGCATAGTCGCCTAACTGGTCGTAGTTTTGCAGCCCGGTAGCGTTTTCCTGCAACAGCAGGTAAGCGTCGTCGGGCGACCAGGCCACGGGCCAGGTGTCGGGCGCGAGGGGCTGTTGCCACAGCGGCGCGCCCGCAGCCGTGTCGAACACCGTCAGTGGCGCAACTGGATCGGAACCGCCGTCGGTCCTGAAACACACCCACGTCGTGGCCAGCCGCGCCCCATCGGGCGACCAAACGTAGACGAGATGCGCGCCGCTGGGGCAGCCGGCCGCGCCGGGCAGCGTGAAGCGCGCGCGGCCGTCCACGTTGCTCACCGCGCCGGACGGGTGCAGCACCATCTGGCCGTCGGGCGAGACGCTGAGGATCGGCTCGGCGAAATCGGTGCGCGAACCATCGCCGATGTGGTAGATCGCCCCGCGGCCGTCGGCCGTCTTCTTGATGACCAGCCCCGTGCCGTCGGGCAGCCAGGCCAGCACTTCGTTGGGCGCGGCCTCGAAGCCGGTGGCGTAGGCGACAGGGATGGCGCTCGCCTCGCCGGTGAGCGCGTCCACCAGCCACACCTGACCGGTGCAACAGTCGATGCTGTCCGCGGCCAGCGGATCAGTGACGGCGGCGGCGATCACCTCCGACGTGGGCGACCACAGGATTTCCTGGAGCCGGCTATTGCCAAAGATACAGTCGGCCGGAGCGTCATCGAGGTGGTAGACGCACAGTTGGTCGTTGGCGGCCATGTAGGCCAGTTTGCGGCTGTCGGGCGACCAAGTGGGCCGGTGCATCCCCCGGCCGCGGCCGGGGCCGATCACCTCGCCGGTGGCCAGGTCGAGCGCCGTCGCACCGCCCCAGTTGCCGTTGAGAGCCAGCAGCCGGCCGTCGGGCGAGAGAAGCGGCGGGCCGTAGCCGGGGATGTCGCCCAGCGCGCTGGGCTTG
>DAOSMQ010000695.1:0-1104 GCA_035372725.1 Promineifilum sp. (SeqCode) | reverse complement strand
CCGTTCCCCGTGGCGCGATTCTCCCGAATCGCGGCCAAAGACTATAGAGCCATATGGATGCCAACGAAACCGCGTCACGACAAGCACTGCTTCAGGTGTTGACGACCGAGCACTTCACCCTGCAAGGGGCCAGGGCGGTGGCCATGTCCGAGGTCAGCGCACGGGCCAGCATCTACCTGAGCGCCGTCTCCAGCGCCGTCGTCGCCCTGGCGCTGGTCACGTCGCTGGCCCAGACGGAGGAGATGATCCGCGCCTTCGCCCTGGTGCTGTTGCCCATTGTCGCCTTCATGGGCTTCGTCACCAAGGCGCGCCTGATCCAGCTCAGCCGCACCGACTTCCACTATCAACGGGCCATCAATCGCATCCGCCATGCCTACGTCGACGCCGCCCCCGAATCGGCCCGCTACTTCCTGTTGTCGATTCACGATGACGTGCCGGGTGTGGTGGAGTCGTCGGTCTTTCAGCGCGGCCGGCGCATGGGTGTGCTGACCGCCGCCCAGATGATCGGCGTCGTCAACTACGTTATCGTCGGCCTGGCCGCGGGCATCGTCATTGACTGGCTGACCGGGGCGACGGCGTGGCTGTCGATTGTGATGGGCATCGTTGTCGGCCTGGCCGTCGCCCTGTGGGATTTCCGGCGCGAGGAGGCCCAGTGGCGGCAATACGTCGCCACGTTCGACGTGCTCTTCCCGTCGCCGGAAGAGGTGGAAGAGCGGCGCGCCAGCTAACTGGCGGAGGCGACAACCCTTACCGGCCCTACAGCTGCCCACTATTATTTATTATTTGGGAGACACACCATGCACATTCTCAGCGTCAACGTCGGCCAACGCACGCCCATCGCCAACGCCAAGGCGTCGGGCATCACCGGCATCTACAAGACCCCGGCCGCCGAGCCGGCGCGGGTGACGGCCCTCGGCCTGGCCGGCGACTTCATCGCCGACACGGAGCATCACGGCGGCGTCGATCAGGCCGTCTACGTCTATGGCACAGACGACTACGACTGGTGGGCGGCCGAGTTGGGCCGGCCGCTGGCCCCAGGCACGTTCGGCAAGAACCTGACCGTCGCCGGGCTGGCCAGCGGCGAACTGGCCGTCGGCGACCGGT
>DAOSMQ010000694.1:0-1110 GCA_035372725.1 Promineifilum sp. (SeqCode) | reverse complement strand
CTTATTGCGCCGGCGGCGCGCCCGGCCAGCCCAGACCGATCCGCCCGCGCTCCTTGTCGATGTTCAGCACGCAGACCGCCACAATGTCGCCGACTTGCAGAGCCGTGCCGCGCGGCATAGCTCGCTTGTGCAGCAGGCCGTCTTGCTTGACACCGATATCGACAAACGCGCCGAAATCGACGACGTTGCGCACGGTGCCGGTTAGCACCTGGCCGGGGGTCAGGTCGTCCATGGAGACGACATCGCTGCGCAGCAGGGGCAGGGGTAGGTCGGCGCGCGGGTCGCGGCCGGGCTGGGCCAGTTGGTCAAGGATGTCGCCGAGGGTGGGCGCGCCTGTGCCCAGTTCGGCGGCAAGGGCATCCAGGGACGATTTTTCGCGTAGTGTTTGCAGAGCCGGGCGCAGTTCCTCCGCGGGCGTGCCCGGCGGCAGCCCCAGCCGCGCCAGCAGTCGCGCCGCCACCGGGTAGCTCTCCGGGTGGATGGCGCTGGCGTCCAGCGGATTCTCGCCATCGCGGATGCGCAGGAAGCCGGCGGCCTGCTCGAATGCCTTAGCTCCCAGGCCAGCGACGGCGCGCAGGGCGGCGCGGCTGGGAAAGCCGCCGTTGGCATCGCGGTGGGCGACGATGTTGCCGGCCAGCTTCGGCCCGATGCCGGACACGTAGCCGAGCAGGGCGGGTGAAGCCGTGTTCACCTCCACGCCGACCTGATTGACGACCGACTCGACGACCGACGTCAGCGCCCCGGCCAGCTGCTTCTGGTCGACGTCGTGCTGGTAGAGGCCCACGCCGATGCTTTGCGGGTCGATCTTGACCAGTTCGGCCAGCGGGTCTTGCAGGCGACGGCCGATCGACACCGCGCCGCGCAACGACACGTCCAGGTGGGGCATCTCGGCGCGGGCCAGCGGGCTGGCGCTATAGACGCTGGCCCCGGCCTCGCTGACGATGACGTAATGCAGATCGGCCCGCTCGCGCGTCAGCCCGGCCACCAGTCGCTCCGTCTCGCGCGAGGCCGTGCCGTTGCCAATGGCGATGAGGGTGACGCCGTGGCGGGCGACGAGGGCCAGCAGCGCCTGCTCGGCCTCGGCGACGCGGTGCGGCGACGTGTGGGGAT
>DAOSMQ010000693.1:0-1118 GCA_035372725.1 Promineifilum sp. (SeqCode) | reverse complement strand
GCCTGGCCGGGCGCGTCGTCCGGCTGCTGGGCATCTTCGACTCGCGCCGCTGGCATAGCCAGAAGCGCATCCACTTCTATCATGCCGTCTTCCAGATCGAAGTGGATGACCCGCAGCCGCGGCCGACGGCCGAGAGTACGGCCGTGGCCTACTTCGCCGAGGACGCGCTGCCGCCGCTCTCGCCCGGCCACCATTTGCGCGCGCCGTTCGTCTTCCGCCAGTTGCGCGGCGACGCGCCGCTGCCCTATTTCGACCCGCCTGAGGATTCGTCATGATCACCGGCAAGACCCGACTCATCGGCCTGCTCGGCTGGCCCGTGGGCCATAGCATCAGCCCGGCCATGCACAACGCCGCCGCGGCGGCCCTCGGCCTCGACTGGGCCTACGTGCCTCTGCCCGTGCGGCCGGAGGCGCTGCCCTCGGCGCTGGGCGGGCTGGCGGCGCTCGGCTTCCGCGGCGTCAACGTGACTGTGCCCCACAAGACCGCCGTCCTACCTTACCTCGATGCGGTCTATCCCGTCGCCCAGGCCATCGGCGCGGCCAACACCATCGCCATTGGCGACGGCCAGCTGACCGGCTTCAACACCGACTGGTCCGGCTTCCTGGCCGACCTGGAGGAGAACGAGGTCGATGTGCGCGGGCGCGATTGCGTGGTGCTGGGCGCGGGCGGGGCAGCGCGGGCCGTGGTCTATGCCCTGGCGCGCAACGGCGCGCGCGTCACCATCCTGGCCCGACGCGAGGAACAGGCCGAGCAACTGGCCGGCGACCTGAGCGAGGGCGCGCCCGTGCCCGTCGCCGCCGGGTCGCTGGCGCGTGTCGTCGAGGTCGTTCGCGCCGCGCGCCGGCCGCTGCTGGTCAACGCCACGCCGCTGGGCATGGCCGGCGGAACCTACGCCGGCCTGTCGCCCTGGCCCGACGCGCCGCTGCCGGCCGATGCCTTCGTCTACGATCTGCTCTACAACCCGCCGCTGACGCCGCTGCTGCGCGCCGCCCAGTTTGCCGGCTGTGGCCACGCCAACGGGCTGGGCATGCTGGTCAATCAGGCCGCCGAGGCGTTCGAGCTATGGACCAGCCGCCGGCCCGACCGCGCCGTCATGCGCCGCGCCGCCGAGGCCGTGG
>DAOSMQ010000692.1:0-1122 GCA_035372725.1 Promineifilum sp. (SeqCode) | reverse complement strand
TCTTGCCCACGGCCAGCCAGGGCGTCGTCATCAGCGCCCGGCCGCTCAACGTCCGTGCCGCGCCGGGCACGGGCAGCGCCCTCATCACCCAACTACAGCCGTGCAGCCAGCCGCTGCTGACCGGCAACCGCAGCAGCGACGGCCTCTGGGCCGAGGTTCTGACCGACAACGGGCAGATCGGTTGGGTGCTACGGCAATACCTTCAGACCGTCGGCGACGCCAGCGAAGGTGTCGGTTAGAAGGCGCGGAAAAACAGCCGCTGATCAAGACTTCTCTTAGCGCCCTGGCTCCTGGGCGCTCTGGCCTGAGCGCTTGCTCTGGCCTGGCCATGGCTATGGGTAATTGCGCCCGCGACACTTGACCGTTTCTTTGTGGTCATTATAATGGATCAGTTGTGCGCCACATAAAAAAGGTTCGGCCACATTAGGCAAGGAGTAACTTCGTATGTCCATTACTCTCCGTCGTAGTCTTTTGGTGGTCGCCGCCGTCGCGCTGGCGATCGTCGTATTGGCTCTGGGCGGCCGCCCAGCCGCGGCCCAGAGCGACAATCCTGACCTCTGGTATGCCCAGTTCTGGACCAACCAGGAATTGCGCGGCACGCCCATCATGACCCGTTGGGACCGCACCATCGACTTCCGCTGGTGGGGTGGCGCGCCCGACCCCCGCGTCGGCGACGACAACTTCTCCGTCCGCTGGACCCGCGCCGTGCCCTTTGCCGCCGGCAACTACCGCTTCTTCGCCACCATGGACGACGGCATGCGCGTCTGGATCAACGACCAGCTCATCATCGATAGCTGGACACGCAGCCAGGAGCACACCGTCTCGGTTGACCGCTTCATTCCCGCCGGCACCCACAACATCCGCGTGGAGCACTTCGAGGACGGCGGCCAGGCCACGGCCATCTTCCGCTGGGAGCTGATCGGCGCGAGCAACGCCGGCCCGCAGTTCCCCAACTGGCGCGGCGTCTACTTCAACACGGTGAACCTGACCGGCGCGCCCGTGCTCGTCCGCGACGATGCCTATCTCAACCAGAATTGGGGCACAGGCTCACCCGCCCCCGGCATTGTCAACTCCGATCTGTGGTCGGCCCGCTGGACGCGCGCCGTGGCTGTGCAGCCCGGC
>DAOSMQ010000691.1:0-1131 GCA_035372725.1 Promineifilum sp. (SeqCode) | reverse complement strand
CACCTATGACGGCGACACGCCGCGCGGCAAACGCGCGGCCGTGCGCAGTGCTGGCGGCATCCTCATCACCAACCCCGACATGCTCCACGCCGGCATCCTGCCCTTCCACCCGTCGTGGCGGGCGCTCTTCGGCGCGCTGGAGTACGTCGTCGTCGACGAGATTCACACCTACCGCGGCGTCTTCGGCAGCCACGTGGCCAACGTCCTGCGCCGCCTGCAACGCCTATGCCGCTTCTATGGCAGCGATCCGCGCTTTATTTGCGCCTCGGCGACCATCGCCAACCCCGCCGAACACGCTGAACGTTTAATCGAACAATCGTTCACGCTCGTCGATGAGTCCCAGAACGGCGCGCCGCGCGGGGCCAAAGACTTCATCCTCTACAATCCGCCCATCACCAACGAGGAGCTTGGCCTACGGGCCAGCACCGTGCTGACGGCCAAAGACGCGGCCATCGCTTTCCTGGGCCAGGACATTCAGACCATCGTCTTCGCCCGCGCCCGGCAGACGGTTGAGCTGCTGCTCGGCTATTTGCGCGACGACCTGGCCTACCAGAACCGTGGCGCCACCTTCGTGGCCGGCTACCGCGGCGGCTATCTGCCCCTGGAGCGACGCGAGATCGAGGCCGGGCTACGCCACGGCACAGTGCGTGGCGTCGTGGCCACCAACGCGCTGGAACTGGGCATCGACATTGGCCAGCTTGACGCCGCCGTACTGACTGGCTATCCCGGCACAGTGGCCAGCACGTGGCAGCAGGTCGGCCGCGCCGGCCGTCGCGCCGAACGCTCCGCGGCCATCCTCGTCGCCGGCAGCGGCGCGCTGGACCAATACCTCTGCCTGCATCCGCGCTTCCTGTTCGGCCGCTCGCCGGAGTATGCCCTGACCAACCCCGACAACCTGCCCATCCTGACCCGCCATCTACTCTGCGCCGCCTACGAACTGCCCTTCACCGCCGACGAGTCCTTCGGTGGCTTCGAGCGCGTCGGGCCGGTGCTGGAGGAACTGGCCCGCGCCGGCGACCTGTACGCCAGCCGCGACCAGTACCACTACGTCGGCGACGCTCCGGCCAGCGGCATCTCGCTGCGTACCGGCGGCGACGAGACCGTGGTCATCCAGGACATCAGCGAGGAGCA
>DAOSMQ010000690.1:0-1136 GCA_035372725.1 Promineifilum sp. (SeqCode) | reverse complement strand
CCCGCTATGCCCAGGACGAGGCCGCGCTGGCCGACACCCTGCGCGACGTGACCGAGGTGGAGTCGTCCTACCGCCCCGGCCCGGAGGCGTGGAGCGCCAAGCACATCCTGGCCCATCTCATCCAGGGCGAGCGCTTCAATCAGCAGTGGATCGGCGAGCTAATCGGCGACGTGGAGGGCAGCTACGACGGCAATGCCGGCAACCCGGAACTGCGTCTCAACGCCACGATCCACGCCTTCCCCACGCTGGCCGACCTGGTGGCCGAACTGAAGCGGCTCAACGCCGAGACGGTGGCCTTGCTGCGCGACCTGCCGGAGGAGTTCGTCACCCGGCGGCGCACCTTCTGGCGGCTGGCGCGAACGCTGCTGGACGAGTCCTATTCCCACATCGGCGATCATCTGCAGCAAATGCAGGCTGCCGTGGCCGCGGCGCGGGCCGCCGGCTTCGGCGGCTGACCGGAGCGAGCCACCATGAAGAAGCAGTTGACCCAAGAGGCCTTTGACCGCGCCGCCGACTTCCTGCGCACCCAGGCGCGACCACTGGAACGGGCCTTGTTCGCCCACGCCTTCGAGGACGGCCGCCGGACGGCGGTGCTGGCCGCCCTGGTGCCCTACCAGAACGACGACGGCGGTTTCGGCCACGGGCTGGAGCCGGACATGCGCGCCGCGGCCTCGTCGGTCGTGGCCACGACCCTCGCCCTGGGCATCCTGCGGCGCATCGGCGCGACCGAGGAAACATCGGGCCTGCCGGCGGCGCTGGTCTACCTGATCGACAACTACGACGCCGAGAGCGGCCGCTGGCCGATCATCTCGCCCGGCGTCGAGGACGCGCCCCACGCGCCCTGGTGGAACTACGCCGAGAGCGAGGCCAACTTCCGCGGCTTCTGGGCCAACCCGCGGGCGGCGGTCGTCGGCTACCTGTGGCAATACCGCAAGCTCGTGCCGTCGCCGTTCGTCGAGGGGGCGCTGCGCGCCGCGGCTACCGATCTGCTGAGCTATGCCCACCACATGGAGATGCACGACCTGCTGTGCTTCATCGACCTGGTGGACACCGACGGCCTGCCCGGCGAACTGCGGCAGGACATGATCGACAAATTGCGCCGCGATGCCGAAGGGCTATCAGCTGGTCGCCATCAA
>DAOSMQ010000689.1:0-1144 GCA_035372725.1 Promineifilum sp. (SeqCode) | reverse complement strand
CCGGTCAGGATTACCACATTGTCTTTGAAGTCCATGATGTTCCCTTGCGCTTGACCACCAGCCAAGCGGTGGTTAGTATAGCCTAGAAACCGAGTTTCTTCTGAGAAACTCGGTTTCTAAAGAGTATGGCGCACTTCACCCTCGTCACTGCCGGCTCGCGCGGTGACATCCAACCCTACATCGCTCTCGGCCTGGGCCTGCGGGCGCGCGGCCACACCGTCCGCCTGGCCACCCACGCGCTCTATGCGAACTGGATTCGCGGCTATGGCCTGGAGTTCGCCCCGGTGGAGGGCGACCCGCTGGCCGCCTTCCAGCAGGAGCACGGCCGCGATTGGGTGGAGACGGGGCAGCGCGGGCGGGAATTCCTGCACGGCTTCCACCGCTTCATCGACCCGCTGCTGCACCAGGCCACGGCCGACACGCTGGCCGCCTGCGCCGGCACGGACATGGTGCTCTTCTCGGCCGTGGCCTTCTACGTCACCTACAGCGTCGCCGAGAAGCTGGGCCTGCCCTTCCTACAAGCCTACTTGCAGCCCATCAACCCGACGCGCGAATTCCCCAGCGTCATCTACCCGACCCGGCGCAAAGGCGGGGCGATCTTCAACTACGCCACCCACGCGCTCGGCGGCTACCAGATCTGGCTGCGGCTGCGGCCGGTGCTCAACGCCATCCGCCGCGAGCGGCTCGGCCTGCGGCCGCTGCCCCTGCTCGGCCCCTTCCCGGACATGTTCCGCAGGAAAGTGCCCGTCGTTCACGGCTATAGCCCGACGCTGTTGCCTAAGCCAAAGGACTGGAGCGCGGCGCTGTTCGTGCCCGGCTTCTGGTTCCTGGACGGCGACGATAACGATACGCCGCCGCCGGCGCTGGTCAACTTTTTGGCCGGCGGGCCGCCGCCGGTCTACGTCGGTTTCGGCAGCATGACCGGCAACGACCCGGAGCGGCTGACGCGCGTGACGCTGGAGGCGCTGCGGCTAAGTGGGCAGCGGGCGGTGCTGCTGTCGGGTTGGGCCGGGCTGGCCGCGGGCGATCTGCCGCCTAACGTGCTGCGGCTCGACAGCGCGCCCCACGGCTGGCTTTTCCCGCGCATGGCCGCCATCGTCCACCACGGCGGCGTGGGCACAACACATGAGGCCCTGCGCGCCGG
>DAOSMQ010000688.1:0-1152 GCA_035372725.1 Promineifilum sp. (SeqCode) | reverse complement strand
CCGCGCCGCGCGAAGATCGGCTCGTCGATCTCGTAAGCCTCGGTAACCAGCTGGCCCAGTTGCACGCTGCTTTGCTGCCCCACCGGCTGGCCTGCTTCCAGGCGGCTGATGTCCATCAGGGAGGCGATCAGCCGTTGCAATTGGCCGCTGCTGCGCGAGGCAATGTCGAGTAGCTCCAGCAGCATGGCGTCGCCGCTCGTCTCCATCTGCATGCGCAACAGTTCCAGGGTGGAGATGACGTTGCCCAGCGGGCTTTGCAGGTCGTGGAGCAGCATGGCCGTCAGGTCCTGGCGCATCTCCTCCAGTTCTACGCGGCTGGAGATGTCGTGGTAAATCCACTGCCACGTGCCCTCGCGGCCGGGCATCAGGCGGCGGGCGCGCACCTCGACCGTCAGCGTCACCTGCCGCGGCCGGTTGTCGCGCACGCGCGCGGCGATGACCCGGCTCTGGAAGCTGCTGGCTCCTGGCCCGGTCAGCTTGCTCACGTCCGGCAGCGGCTCGTCGGGGTGGTGCAGGTCGCGGATGTTGGCCTCCAGCAGCGCCTTGCGGTCGATGCCGAAGAAGCTCAGCGCCTGGCGGTTGCCGTCCAGAATCTTGCCGGTGTGGTCGGTCAACAAGATCGGGTCGAAGCCCTCGGAGAAGACGTGGCGAAAACGCGCGTCGGCGTTGAGCGCCAGGCCGGTGTTGTCCAGATGTGGGAGAAGCGTCGTCTCGCTACCCATGCTCGTGTTCCCTAGACCAGTTGCAGACTGGGCACGACATCGAAGTCGAGGCTGTCGCGCCGTCCGCGGATGAAATGGAAATGGGCCGCCGCACCGATCATAGCGGCGTTGTCGGTGCACAGGGCCAGTGGCGGCACGCGCACCGGCAACGCCAGTCGCGCCCGCATGGCCGCCCGCAGAGCGCGGTTGGCCGACACGCCACCGGCGATGTGGACGGCCGTCGCCCCCACTGTCTCGGCCGCCGCCGCCGTCTTGCCCACCAGCACATCGACGACAGCCGCCTGGAAGCTGGCCGCCAGATCGGCCGTTGGCATCGTCGCCGGCGAATGATATTGGCTGACCTGGCGCATGACCGCCGTCTTCAGGCCGCTGAAGCTGAAGTCGTAGCCGTGCCCCCCCTCCCTCACCGCCCGTGGGAAACGAAAGGCGG
>DAOSMQ010000687.1:0-1161 GCA_035372725.1 Promineifilum sp. (SeqCode) | reverse complement strand
AGCAGCACAAAGCCCACGCCGATGGCCACGAGGATGCCGATTTCCCGCCAGGCCACGTCGCCGGTCAGCATGTGGATGACGCTCTCGTAGTGGTAGTGCGGCAGGAACGGCTGCAACGGCTCCAGTACGGGGGCCATGCCGGCCAGGTTGTCGCCAAAGAAGCTGGTGAACAGCGCCGCCAGCGCCACGCCCAGAGCCACGCCGTGGTTGGGCAGATACGCGCCCAGGAACAGGCCGATGGCCAGGAAGACAAAGGCCATCACCCACATGCTCTGCACGGTCAGGAACATGTCCAGCGCCGTGACGGGCGTGTCCAGCCCCAGCAGGCTGAAGACGCCGGCGGCGACCAGGCCGTCGAACAGGATGACCAGCGCCGCGCCGATGGCCAGCGCCAGCGTTTTGACCAGAACGAGTTGCACCCGCGAGACGGGCAGCGCCGCCAGCAGCTCCAGCGTGCCGTCGTCTTCCTCCCCGCCCAGCGCGCCCGCGCCGACGACCACGCCGAACAGACCCACCAGCAGGGGCAGGAAGTTGAACAACGTCCCCAGAATGAAGCCCTCGTAGGTGGCGAACGTCTGGATGCCAATCGATTCGAGCAGGGCCAGGGCGCGCGGGTCGATCTCGCGCACTTCGGCGGGCAGGTTGGGGTAGATGAGGGTGTAGATGGAGCAGAAGAAGGCCAGCCCCAAGGCCCAGCCGATGAAACTTCCGCGCCGGACGCGCAACTCGTGTCGTAGCAGGTCAATCATAGCGCGCCTCCGTTGCGGCTGTAGTAGGTCATGAAGATGTCTTCCAGCGTCACCTGATCGTTGTCCAGTTCCAGCACGTCATAGGCCACCGCCTGGGCCAGCAACCGGTTCAGATTGGCGCGCACCTCGAAGGTGATCCGGTCGCCCACCCGGCCAAGCTCGGTGACGCCATCGCCATCGAGCGCGCCGGCCGGCGGCATCTGGGCAAAGCGGAGGTGCAGCCGCTGGAGCCGGCTCTTGAGGAGTTGCTCAACCCGCTCCGTGGCCACGATCTGCCCGGCGCGGATGATGCCGACGCGGTCGCAGACCGCCTGCACCTCCGGCAGGACATGGGAGGAGAAGAGGACAGTGCGGCCGTCGGCGCGGGCCTCGCGCACCACCAGGGCGTTCTGGCCGCGCCAGCGGTGCGCCT
>DAOSMQ010000686.1:0-1162 GCA_035372725.1 Promineifilum sp. (SeqCode) | reverse complement strand
CGTGGCGGTCAAGTACTACGTGGCCATTGTCGCCATCGCTTTCCTGCTGCGGCGCGAGTGGCGGCTGTTGCTGGCGCTGGCCGTGGCCTTCCTCGTCCTGTGGCTGGTCGTGCCCACGGTGGCGCTGGGGCCGGCCGGCAACGCGGCCTTCTACGCCACAGTGCGCGAGCGCGCCGCCCACGCCATGACCACCTGGGTGACAGAGGACATCAACGCCCAATATCTGCCCAGCGTTGCCGGCCGCTGGCTGGGCACGGCCGCGGGGCGACCCCTGTGGCGGCTGCTCGGCTACGGGCTGTTTGGGCTGAATCTGCTGGCCGTGGCCCGGCTGGTCTGGCGGCGCGCGCCGCGGGACATGGAATGGGCCTTCGCGCTGCTCTTTCTGGGCCTGCCGCTGGCCATCGACACCTCCTGGCCCCACTACTTCGTCTACCTGCCTTTCGCCCAGACGCTCGTCTGGCTGGCGCTACGCGAGGCAACCGGCTGGACGCGCCGGCTGGTAGCTCTGTTCCTGGTCATCTCGGTCGTCCTGGCGTCGATGCCCTTCTTCGCCCTCGTCGGCCGCTGGCAGGACTACAGCCAGTACGGCGTCCTCTTCGTGGCCAACCTCGGCCTGCTCATCGCCGCCCACGTCCTCACTCTGCGCCCGGCAGAACGATCCGGTCGTCCGGCGTTGCCGGCTGAACCGCCAGCCGCCGGCCGCTGACCGGGTCGTAGAGGCCGACAGCGAACCCGGCCGCCGGCGTATCGCCCTCCAGGCGGCGCGCGTCGGCCACGACCTCGCCCGGAACCCAGCACCACATCGGCACGGCCGCCGGCGGGCCGTCGCTCTGGCTGATGGTCTGGCCATTGGCGTCGAGAGCGTGGACAAAAGCGGAGAACTCGGCGCGGGGGAAGTCGAGCGCCTGCCAGTAGAGCGTCAGCACGTCGCCACCGGCCGCCGGAGTCACGCTGTAGCCGCGCAGGGCCACGGCGTCGCCCAGCTGGTAGTCAAGAGCCGTCGCGCCGGCGGGCACGCGCCAGACGGGGGCCGGGGTAGACGGCTCGGCCGCCCGGCCGCCCAGAAACGCGCCGGTGACGAGCGCCTGCGCCAGATAGGCCACGAGAAGCGCCGCCCACAGACCGCGCCGTGGCCGGCCAGCCGCCTTGTCCTCGCCCGCCC
>DAOSMQ010000685.1:0-1169 GCA_035372725.1 Promineifilum sp. (SeqCode) | reverse complement strand
GGTCAGCGAGGACGTGGAAGACGCTCTGCGCCGCGTGCGGCACTACACCGCCGCCGGCGAGGCCCGCTCCATCGGCCTGATCGGCAACGCCGCGGCCGTCTTCCCCGACCTGCTGGCCCGCGGCCTCGTGCCCGACCTCGTCACCGACCAGACCTCGGCCCACGACTACCTGGCCTACTTCCCCGACGACCTCAGCTTCGAGGACGGCCGCGCCCTGCGCGAGCGCGACCCGGCCGCCTTCGCCCGGCTGTCCGGGGCGGCCATGGCCCGCCAGTGCGCGGCGATGGTGGCGTTCCAGCGGCGCGGAGCCATCGTCTTCGACTACGGCAACAACCTGCGCCAGCGCGCCTACGACGCCGGCGTGACCGACGCCTTCAGTTACCCCGGCTTCGTGCCCGCCTACGTCCGGCCGCTGTTCTGCGAGGGCAAGGGGCCGTTCCGCTGGGTGGCCCTCAGCGGCGACCCGGAAGACATCCGCGCCACCGACGAGGCCGTGCTGGAGCTATTTCCCGACGACGCCCACCTGCGGCGCTGGATTCGCATGGCCCAGGAGCGGGTGCAGTTCCAGGGCTTGCCGGCGCGCATCTGCTGGCTGGGCTATGGCGAGCGCGCCCGCGCCGGGCTGCGCTTTAATGAGCTGGTGGCCAGCGGCGCGGTCAAGGCCCCCATCGTCATCGGCCGCGACCACCTCGACGCCGGTTCCGTGGCCAGCCCCAACCGCGAGACGGAGGGGATGCGCGACGGCAGCGACGCCATCGCCGACTGGCCGGTGCTGAACGCGCTCATCAACGCCGTCAGCGGCGCGACGTGGGTCAGCTACCACCACGGCGGCGGCGTGGGCATCGGCTACAGCCTGCACGCCGGGCAGGTCATCGTCGCCGACGGCACGCCGGCGGCCGCCCGCCGTCTGGAGCGGGTGCTGACGGTTGACCCCGGCATGGGCGTCGCCCGCCACGTGGACGCGGGCTACCCCCGGGCGATAGAGGTGGCCAGGGAGAGGGGGGTGAAGATACCGATGATGGAATGACGGCGACTGTCGGAGGCGGTACAACTGGGAACTTGCCTATTCTGAACGAGTGGTCAGTGTCCCCTCGTCCCTGACGCGGAAGTCTAGGTCCCGGCCAGCGCCTCATCAATGCGCTGGCGAATGACCCCGGCAGCGTAGTTGG
>DAOSMQ010000684.1:0-1183 GCA_035372725.1 Promineifilum sp. (SeqCode) | reverse complement strand
TGGCCCCGAACATGACCTTGAGCACGGTCATGTCGCGGAAGTAGAACTGCGCGGCAAGAATCTTGCTGTTGGCGAAACCCGACATCTCCAGGGCGAAGCCGAAGGCGATGCCGATCAGCAGGTAGACAACATACTGGCCCCAGTGGCCCATGAGTTCGGCCAGAGGGAGTGGAAAGGGCGCCATGTCATTCCTCCATACGTATGGGCCGGGGGACCGGCCTGGCGGACGCTAGTTCCAGAGCCGGCGCACAAAGTAGGCCAGGGCGTAGCCACCGGCAAAGACAGAGAACATGAACGCCCAGCTGCCGACGGACAGCACCGCGCCGCCCGACAGCGCCTGGCCGCTGGTGCAGCCGCGGGCCATGCGCGCGCCATAGCCCATCAGGCTGCCGCCCAGGAAGGCGAACAGCCAGCGCACGCGCACCGGCGTGTGCGGGCCGCGTTGCGTCTCCACTTTCGTCCGGCCGAACAGCCAGCCCGACAGCGCCCCGCCGATGAACAGGCCGATGAAGACGAACACCACCCAGCTATCGAACGGGTTCGTCTCGCCGCCGGCCATCGTCGTCAGATAGGCGGTGCGGTCGACGTGACCGGAGGCGAAGATGTCCTCCAGCCAGACGACCAGCCGGTTCATGCCACCGGACGCGCCCAGGCCGTTGCCGGTCAGGAAGAAGGTTGCGAACAACACCAGCCCCAGCAAGATGCCGCCCGCGTAGGGGTGGGCGTAGGGCCGGGCGACGCGCCGCGTGGCCGCGCGGGCGGCCGGCGCGTCGGCGAACGGGGGTTCGCTGGCTTGCGGTGTGGGTGTGGGTGTGGGTATGGATGTCATCGTCTCCTCGTTTGCTAATCGGCCGTCGCCGCGGCCGGTGGCGTCTCGTGGGCCTCCACGTCCTCATAGCCACCGATCATCGCCCGGATGTTCGCGGTGGGCGTGGGGCCGGTGGTCGTCAGGTAGACGTGGAGGATGATGAAGGCGGCAAAGGACCAGGCCACCAGCGTGTGCAGTGGCCCCAGCCAGGGCAGCCCGCCCAGCGCCGCGGCCGCGTCCGGCCAGCGTTGCGCGCCCCACATGAGCGCCCCGGTGATGATCTGCGCCGGCAGCAGCACATTCAGCACCATCACGTAGGTGATCTGTTGCAGCGGGTTCAGCTTGCGGTCGCGCGTCTTCGCGAACGGGTGCGGC
>DAOSMQ010000683.1:0-1184 GCA_035372725.1 Promineifilum sp. (SeqCode) | reverse complement strand
CGCGGCCGCCCACCTGTCAGGTCAGTCAGGTCGGCGCGCCGGGGAACTTTGGAAAAGCCCGGTCATTCTTTGCGCGTCGCCGGCCGTTGGGCTACTCTCCAGACAGACCCACACTACCATAAGGAGCTGCCCATGAACTACACCTTCCTCGGCCACTCCGGCCTGCGCGTGTCGGCGCTGTGCCTCGGCACCATGACCTTCGGCGAGGACTGGGGGTGGGGCGCGCCCCGCGAAGACGCCCGGACAATGTTCGACGCCTATGCCGCCGCCGGTGGCAACTTCATCGACACGTCCAGTAACTACACCAACGGCACGGCCGAGCGCTTCGTCGGCGAGTTCATCGCCGCCGACCGCGACTATTGGGTCGTGGCCACCAAGTACACCTTGCGCCGCCCCGGCAGCAACCCGGCCGACCTCAACGCCGGCGGCAACGCCCGCAAGAACATGCTGCGCACCGTTGAGCAGTCGCTCGGCCGCCTCGGCACCGACCACATCGACCTGCTCTACCTGCACATGTGGGACTACAGCACCCGCGCCGAGGAAGTGCTGCGCGGGCTGGACGATCTGGTCAGCGCCGGCAAGGTGCTCTACGTCGGCATCAGCGACTCGCCCGCCTGGGTCGTCTCGCGGGCGCAGGCCATCGCCGAGTTGCGCGGCTGGGCCTCGTTCGTGGCCTACCAGGCCGCCTACAGCATCGTCACCCGCGGCGCGGAGGCCGACGTGCTGCCCATGACCCGCGCCCTGGGCCTGTCGGTGCTGGCCTTTGACCTGCTCGGCGGCGGGGTGCTGACCGGCAAGTTCAACCGGCCCGGCGGCCCCGGCGAGCCGACGCGCGAGAGCGCCATCAGCCCGGAGGACGCCGCCGCGGCCGAGGTCATCCTGCGCGTAGCCGCGGAGGCCGGCCGCTCGCCGGCCCAGGTGGCCATCAACTGGGCGGCGCGCCGCAGCACCAACATCATTCCCATCCTCGGCGCGCGCCGCCCGGCCCAACTGGACGACAACCTCGGCGCGCTCGACTTCGACCTGAGTGCCGAGCAGATGGCCGCGCTGAACGACGTCAGGCCGCTGGCCCGCGAGTACCCCCATACCTTTTGGAACGACGGCATCCGCCGCAACCTGATCTACGGCCGCGCCGTCGATGAACTGCGGACGGACCGCTGGCCGTAGGGGATAGGGGATAGGGG
>DAOSMQ010000682.1:0-1190 GCA_035372725.1 Promineifilum sp. (SeqCode) | reverse complement strand
ACAGGTCGTTGACCTGTCCCCGACACAACATCATTGCCCGTAGAACAGGTCGTTGCCAAAGTCACCCCCGGCGCGCCGACCTGACAGGTGGGCGGCCACGCACGGGCCTTTCACCAGAGAACGACTGGCCGCCCACCTGTCAGGTCAATGGTCGCCAGACGACTCTGGAAAAGCCCTGCCCGCAGAACAGGTCAACGACCTGTGCTACACACAGCACTCGCTTCTCTGGGGCGAGGATGACAAACGCCGGTAAGTTTGTCAACAAATGGCCCGCGCGGCAAGTGAGAGAGCAGATCGCTTATTTTCCCGCGCCGCGGCCGATCTTTTCACGTTCCATCTATGGTGATCGCTCTCGCGCCCGTGTAGCATAGGCTCTAGCCGCGTGGTCTCAAACCGCTGCGGGCAGACGCACGGGGAGGTATCAGGATGCATCAGCGCTATCTCATCACCGTTCAGCCGGTCGAGGCCACTCTGCCACCGCCGCTGTCGCCAGACGACGGCTGCCGCGTGGCCTTCATGGTTGGCAAGAGCCGGGTCATCATCGACACGCCCGACGGCCCGCCCACCCCGGCGCTGCGCGTGGCCACCCACGAGTTGCCCGCCCATCTGGTCATCACTGAGGGCAACATCGTCGCCATGGACACGCCCGCCTGGCCGCAGTCGGGGGCCTATAACCAACTCATCGTCAGCGGCGACGGCGACATTCGCCTGCACAACGACACTTTTGGCCTGCGGGCCTGCTTCTTCGCCCAGGACGACGGCCTTCTGCGCGTCAGCAACTCGCTGCGGCTGCTGCGGGCCGCGGCCGGGTTGGCCTGGGACGAGCTGGGCATTGCCCAGATGTACCTCTTTGGCGGTTACACGGCTACCGACCGCACTGTCCTGCGCGGGGCACAGCGCGTCGCCGCGGGCACGGAGTATCGCTTCCGCGTCGGCCAGAAGGAGCCGCCGGCGGCCGTTCGCCTGGCCCGCACGTGGACGACGGTTATCGATGACCGCCGCGACCACATCGTTGAGACCATCTGTGACCTGTGGACGACAGCCGCGGCCCGTCACATCGACCCGATCGACACGCCCATCGGCATCATGCTCAGCGGCGGGCTGGACTCGCGCCTGGTGGCCGGGGCGGTGGCCTCGCGTGGCAAGCGCATCATCGGCCTGACCTTTGGCGACGCGAACAGCGACGAAGT
>DAOSMQ010000681.1:0-1194 GCA_035372725.1 Promineifilum sp. (SeqCode) | reverse complement strand
ATCGACGGCAAAGGCCCCGTCGCCACGGAGAACTACCGACCCACCGAATCGCGCGCGCCCGGCGTCATCGAGCGCCAGCCGGTGAAGGAGCCGCTGCAGACCGGGTTGAAGGCCATCGACTCGATGATCCCCATCGGCCGCGGCCAGCGCGAGCTGATCATCGGCGACCGCCAGACGGGCAAGACAGCCATCGCCCTGGACACGATCCTCAACCAGAAGGGCCAGAACCTGCTGTGCATCTACGTCGCCATCGGCCAGCGCGCCGGACAGGTCGCCCAGGTCGTCAACACGCTGGAGAAGTACGGCGCGATGGAATACACCACCGTCGTCCTGGCCGCCGCGTCTGACCCCGCGCCGCTGCAATACTTCGCCCCCTACTCCGGCTGCGCCATCGGCGAGGAGTTCATGGAGCAGGGCCTCGACGCCCTGGTGGTCTACGACGACCTGTCCAAGCACGCCTGGGCCTACCGGCAGATGTCGCTCATCCTGCGCCGCCCGCCCGGCCGCGAGGCTTACCCCGGCGACATCTTCTCGCTGCACAGCACCCTGTTGGAGCGTTCCGTCCGCCTGCGCGACGAATTCATCATCGTGCCCAAGGGCACGAAGGTGGCGGCCGAGACGCAGGGCGTCAACGGCGAGGTCTACTACGGCAACCTCGTCGACGCGGCCATCCACCAGGGCATGGATGCGCTGGGCGAGGACGCCCAGGACAAGTACGAGGTCGCCAAGCGGCCCGGCACCGGCGGCTCGCTGACCGCCCTACCCATCATCGAGACCCTTCTGGGCGACGTGTCGGCCTACATCCCGACCAACGTCATCTCCATCACCGACGGCCAGCTCTTTTTGGAGACCGACCTGTTCAACGCCGGCCAGCGCCCGGCCATCAACGCCGGTCTTTCCGTCTCGCGCGTCGGCAGCGCCGCCCAGAAGCGGGCCATGAGCAAGGCCGCCAGCACCCTGAAGGGCGACCTGTCCCAGTTCCGCGAACTGGCCGCCTTCGCTCAATTCGGCTCTGACCTGGACCCGGCCACGCAGCGGCAGCTGGCCTGCGGCGAGCGGCTGATGGAGCTGCTCAAGCAGCCGCAGTACCAGCCCATTCGCCTCGACCACGAGGTCTTCATGATCTACGCCGGCACACGCGGCTATCTTGATAACGTTGACGTGAAGCAGATCCAGCGCTGGAAGAGTGAATTC
>DAOSMQ010000680.1:0-1195 GCA_035372725.1 Promineifilum sp. (SeqCode) | reverse complement strand
GTGACGCCTGTTAGGCTGTAGCCAGCGACGACAGCCTGACAGGCTGTGCTACAGGCACCGCGCCATTCCCAGCATGCCGCTGGTCGGGTCGCAAGTCAATTGGTGACAACTGAAAAGCCGTGCAGAAGCAGGGGGGCGGGGGTGCGGAGGGCAGGGGAGCAGGGGAGCAGGGGTGCGGGGGGCAGGGGAGCGGGGATGCGGGGAGCAGGGGAGTGGAAGTCGCCCGCATCTGAGGATGCGGACTCAGCGGGGGGGGCCTTTCTCCCCAGCTCCCCTGCCCCCCAGCTCCCCCGCCTCTCAACTCCCCGCGTTGCGCCAACCGGCCTGCGTCTGCCAGGGGTCATAGACGCGCGCGCCGCCGGCCGCTGGCGGCGCATCCGCGGCGCGCGTGGCCGCCAGCGCCTCCCACGCTGCGGCGGCGACCCACTCGGCGGCGCTGACCTCGGCCGAGGGCCGCCAGCCGGCCAGGTGCTCGGCCAGGAAGTTCGTGCTGGTGTCGCCGGCGGCGAAGGCGGGCGCGGCCAGGATGGCGCGCAGGTAGTCGATGTTGGTCGTCACGCCCAGCACGACCATCTCCCGCAGGGCGCGGTCCATCTTGCGGATGGCCTCCGGCCGGTCTTGCCCCCAGGTGATGACCTTGGCCAGCATCGGGTCGTAGTAGGGCGAGACGGTCCCGCCGGTCTCCAGGCCGTCATCGACGCGGATGCCGGGGCCGGACGGCCGGGCGTAGTAGCCGATCTCGCCGATGGACGGCAGGAAGCCGGCGGCCGGGTCTTCGGCGTAGACGCGGCACTCGATGGCGTGGCCGCGCTGGCGGATGTCGCTCTGGGCGAAGGGCAACGGCTCCCCGGCGGCGACGCGCAATTGCCAAGTGGCCAGGTCGATGCCGGTGACGGCTTCGGTGATGGGGTGTTCTACCTGGAGCCGCGTGTTCATCTCCAGGAAGTAGAAGCCGCCCGCGCCATCGACGATGAACTCGACCGTGCCGGCGTTGGTATAGCCGGCGGCCGCGGCCAGGCGCACGGCCGACGCGGCGATGGCCTCGCGCAGGGCCGGGTCGCGGACGACGGGCGCGGGGCTTTCCTCGATGATCTTCTGGTGGCGGCGCTGCACCGAGCAGTCGCGCTCATAGAGATGCAGCAGACGGCCGTGGAGGTCGCCCAGCACCTGCACCTCGACGTGGTGGATCTCGGTG
>DAOSMQ010000679.1:0-1197 GCA_035372725.1 Promineifilum sp. (SeqCode) | reverse complement strand
GGGCGGCCACGTTTTCCGGCGCGGGCACGCCCCGTTGCGCCCAGCCGGTGCGCGCCGTGCGCTTCAGTTGGTTGCCGTGCAACAGCATTTCCAGGGCGCGGCTGACATCCATCGGGGGTTCTCCTTGGGCCACGAGGCTCTTCGCCTACGACGGCGCGATCCTCTGACGCAGCGCGCTATTTCGCGTCCGCGGGTGCAACGAATCGCGCCATGCAGTGTTCCTTTCCCTAGAGTGTAACATGAAGGCATCGATCGTCGCTACCGTCAAGAACGAGGGGGAGGCGCTGCGGCCCTTGCTCGACTCGCTCCTCGACCAGACCCGTCCGCCCGATGAGGTCGTCATCGCTGACGGCGGCTCGGACGACGCCACCCTGACGATCCTGGACGAGTATCGCGCCCTGCTGCCGCTACGTGTCATCGTCGCGCCGGGCAGCAACATCAGCCAGGGGCGCAACCGGGCCATTGAGGCGGCCACCGGCGAAATTATCGCCGCCACCGATGCTGGCGTTGTCCTCTCGCCTACGTGGCTGGAGGCGCTGCTGGCCCCCTTTGCCGACGAGAGCATTCACGTCGTCAGCGGCTGGTTCGAGGCCGACCCGTTCACCGACTTCGAGGTCGTCATGGGCGCGACGGTGCTGCCCTCGCGCAGCGACATCGACCCGCAATCGTTCCTGCCCTCCAGCCGCTCGGTCGCCTTTCGCCGGAGCGCGTGGGCGGCCGTCGGTGGCTATCCAGAGTGGCTAGAGCACAGCGAGGACCTTGTCTTCGACAGGGCGCTGCGCGACCGGTTCGGCCCATTTCCATTCGCGCCGGGGGCGGTAGCCTACTTCCGGCCGCGCTCCAGCCTGTACGCCTTCTATCGCCAATACTACGCCTACGCCCGCGGCGACGGCAAGGCCAACCTCTGGCCCCGCCGCCACGCCGTCCGCTATGTCACCTACTTGCTCGGCCTGCCCCTGCTACTGCGAGCCATCTGGCGCGAACGCTGGTTCGGCTGGCTGTTGCTCTTTCTGGGCGTCGGCGCCTACTCGCGCCGGCCGGCCGAGCGGCTGTGGAACAACACCTGGGGCTGGCGGCCGCCGGCCCGCGCGCGCGCCTTCGCCCTCATCCCTATCATCCGGCTGGTCGGCGACGTGGCCAAGATGGTTGGCTACCCGTCCGGCGTCTGGTGGCGGCTGCGCCACGGCGCGCCGCGCT
>DAOSMQ010000678.1:0-1221 GCA_035372725.1 Promineifilum sp. (SeqCode) | reverse complement strand
GGAAGTGTATCATAAATGCCTGTTAATTTGTTAATGTCCTAACAGGCTGTGCTACAGGCTGTGCTACAGGCTGCGCTACGGCTGTGTGTCGAGGCGCGCGCGAAGACCGACCACTGAAAAACCCCTAACCGGACGCGCCGCTCATTTGAGAAACGGCGACGCACCGGTGTACAATCTATCTCATGATTACTGCCGTTCACACCCTCATCTATTCCGACGACCCCGAGGCTACGCGGGGCTTCCTGCGCGATGTTCTCCGCTGGCCGTGGGTCAGCAGTTCCGACGACGAGCCGGAGTGGCTCATCTTCAAGACGGGGCCGAGCGAGCTGGGCGTCCACCCGACGGGCGGCGCAAACCACGACGGCAGCGCCTACCAGATGCCCCGCAAGCATGAGATTACCCTGATGTGCGACGATCTGGCCGCGACGATGGCCGAGCTGGCCGCGCGCGGAGCGACGTTCAGCGGCGAACCGATGGCTCAGGGCTTCGGCCTGACCATCCTGCTACAAGTCCCCGGCGCGGATGACCTCCTGCTCTACGAACCGCGCCACCAGCTGGCCCACACACTCTAGTGGCGGCAACGAACCGGCCGCCCGGCGCGCTGGGCGAAGTCGCTCGCCTCTTCCTGCGCCTGGGCCTGACGGCGTTCGGCGGCCCGGCGGCCCACGTGGCCATGTTCCGCGATGAGACCGTGACCCGCCGCCGCTGGCTGACCGACGCCGAGTTCCTCGACCTGCTGGCGGCCACCAACCTCATCCCTGGCCCCAACTCGACGGAGATGGCCATCCATCTCGGCTACTTGCGCGCCGGTTGGGCCGGGCTGGTCGTCGGCGGCGCGGCGTTCATCCTGCCGGCGTTCCTTATCGTGCTGGCGTTGGCGGCCGTCTACGCCCGCTATGGCGCGACGCCAACGGCGCAGGCGCTGCTCTATGGCATCCAGCCGGTGGTCATCGCCATCATCTTGCAGGCCATCACCGGCCTGGGGCGGACGGCGCTGCGGCGGCCGCTGCCGGTGGTGGTGGCCGTGGCCGCGTTTGGCCTCTCTTTTGCCAACGTCCACGAACTGCTGTTGCTGGCCGGCGGCGGGTTGGTGGTCATGCTGATCCGTAACGGCCGGCGGCTGTGGGGCGATTTGCCAAATCGCCCTACAATGTTGCTGCTGGGATTGTGGGGCGATTTGCCAAATCGCCCGACCTTCTTGCCGCCGAAACTGTGGGGCGA
>DAOSMQ010000677.1:0-1229 GCA_035372725.1 Promineifilum sp. (SeqCode) | reverse complement strand
ACCCTGCGCGAGGCTCCGGCGGAGGCCGAGCTTGTCAGCCATCAACTTCTTATTCGTGCCAACTACATCCGGCCGGCCGGCGCGGGCCTGTATACCTTCATGCCCCTCGGCTACCGCGTCATCCGCAAGATCTGGCGCATCCTGGCCGAGGAGATGGACGCCATTGACGGGCAGGAGATGTGGATGCCCAACCTGCTTCCGGCGGCCCTGTGGCAGGCCACCGGCCGCTGGAATTCGTTCGATGTGCTCTTCAAGCTGAAAGGCAACGGCAACCGCGAATATGCCCTTTCGGCCACGCACGAGGAGGTCGTTGTCGATCTGGCCCTGCGCGACATCGAGAGCTACCGCGATCTGCCCCGGATGGTCTACCACATCAGCAAGAAGTTCCGCGACGAGCCGCGCCCGCGCGGTGGCCTCATCCGCCTGCGCGAGTTCATCATGAAGGACGCCTACACGCTCGACCGCAGCGAGGCGGCGCTGGACGAATACTACCCCAGCATGATCCAGGCCTATTTCAACGTCTTCAACCGCTGTGGCGTGCCCACGGTGGCCATCAACGCCGACGTGGGCGCGATGGGCGGCAAGACTTCGCAGGAGTTCACCGTGCCCCACTCGCAGGGCGAGGATATCTATATCGCCTGCGACAACTGCGGCTACGCCGCCAACGTCGAGGCGGCCGAGTTCGTGCGCGAGGGCGAACGGCCGGCGATGCTGGACACCCTGACCAAGGTCGAGACGCCGGACTGCAAGACCATCACCGATGTGGCTGCCTTCATCGGCGTGCCCACCAGCCAGACGATCAAGGCTGTCTTCTACTGGTGGCGGCCGCGCTACGTCGAGACGCCCGGCGAGGGACGGCTGGTCTTCGCCCTGGTGCGCGGCGACCTGGCCATCAGCGACACCAAGCTGGTCAACGCGCTGGGCGGCGGCTTCGTCCGCGCGGCGACCGAGGACGAGATTCGCGCTGTGGGAGCCGTGCCCGGCTATGCGTCGGGCGTTGGCCTGACGCCGGCGGCCGACATGGCCTCGCCGGGCGTCATGGTCGTGGCCGACACGTCCATCGAGCACGGTGGCAACTACGTCGTTGGGGCCAATGAAGAACCCTTCCACTACACCGGGGCCAACGTCGGCCGCGACTTCGCTGTCAGCAAGCTGGCCGATATCGCCCAGGCGGACACGGCCCACAAATGCCCCGTCTGTGGCGGGCGCATCGAGGCCAAGCAGGCCAT
>DAOSMQ010000676.1:0-1242 GCA_035372725.1 Promineifilum sp. (SeqCode) | reverse complement strand
TTGGCGCTGCGACCGAGTTCGCCCAGTGGCAACTGACCACCCAGCTGCAAGAAAGTCCGCCGCGTGGGGCCGTGGCGGTGCCCCGCGATCTCTACCTGCGCCAGGCCCTCTTCCACGAGAGCCACGGCCGCGCCGGCCCGGCCATTCTCGCCTATGAGCAAGCCATCGTCGCCGGGGCGCAACCGCCGGCCATCTTCTTCGCCCTGGGGCTGCTCTACCGGCTGGTCAATCGCCGCGACGACGCCCGCGCGGCCCTGACGCTGGCCGCGCGCCACCCCTTCTATCGCCGGGCAGTGGCCTTGCTAGAATAAGAATCCGTTCGCCCGCGGACGATCCTGCTATATAATGTTGCCCTACCTCCCGGCCCCCAACCGGCAGGTAGAGGCTTCGGCCTACTCCCACAACCGCGAACGGACATTCGCTTGTTCCTTAAAGAGGAGGCGCAAGGATGATGCAACCGGCAACAATCGACCTGGCCGCTGTGGAACCGGTATTGGCCAAATACCAGGGCCGCGGTCGGGAAGCCTTGCTGCCTCTTCTACACGAGGCCCAGGCCATTCATGGCTGGCTGCCGCGCGAAGTACTGGCGGCCGTCGGCCAGACGCTCCACGTCCCCCTCTCAGACGTCCACGGAGTGGTCGAGTTCTATTCGATGTTCTACAACGAGCCAATGGCGCGCCGGGTCATTCGCGTCTGCTTCGACCCCGCCTGCCACATGGCCGGCAGCCCGGCCGTGCGCCTGGCCATTGAGGAGCGTCTCGGCCTGCGACCGGGCGAAACCAGCGCCGATGGCCGCATCAGCTATGAGTGCGTCCCCTGTCTGGGCATGTGCGAACACGCGCCGAACGCCCTCAACGGCGACCGGCCGGCCGGCGATCTGACTCCCGCCGACGCGGACGCCTTCCTGGCCGGAACCTATCCGGAGCCGGAGCCGAAGATCTATGGTGGGCCGCTCATCAAGCTGGCCCGCGCTGGCAAGATTGACCCGCTCAGCCTGAGCGCCTTCGAGAAGTACGGCGGCTACAAGGGTCTGCGCAAGGCCATGACCATGACGCCGGAGGAGGTCCTGGCCATCCTCAAAGGCAGTGACGTGCTTGGTCGTGGCGGGGCCATGTTCCCCGTCGGCCTGAAGTGGGAAATGACCCGCAACGCGCCCGGCCACCCGGCCGAGAAGCACGTCATCGCCAACGCCGACGAGAGCGAGCCGGGCACGTTCAAAGACCGGGCGCTGATGGAGCAAGA
>DAOSMQ010000675.1:0-1251 GCA_035372725.1 Promineifilum sp. (SeqCode) | reverse complement strand
CGCAGCCACCAGTACGCCGCCGCCCGCCAGCCGACCATCATCAGCCCGCCGATGCTCAGGGCGACAAGGATGAAAATCACCGGGATGGCGTCCTGGCCGCGCAACAGCGCGCGCAACACCAGCCCCAGCGGCGCGGCCACCAGCCAGATGTTGGCCACCCGGCCGAGCCACACCCGCCAGCCTGGATCGGGCCGCAGCCGGTAGCCGCCCAGCACGAGGGCAACCGCCGTCCAGGCCACCACAAGACTGATCGTCGTCGAAAGCAGGCTGGCCAACGCCCCCTGCCCGGCGATGCCGTGGTCGCGCTGGCCGATGAAGACAAAGAGGAGCAACACGAGCCAGTCGCCGGCCAGCAGCCACCAGGGCTGCCCCGTCGCGCTCGCTCGCGGAGCCGTGTTGACTTGATTGTTGGTGGTCATGGGCGAGTTGTAGCCCGATTTGCGCGGACGCGCCAGAGAGACCTGACAGGTCTCAGCAGACCTGTCAGGTCATCCGCGCCTATTATGGCTCTAGCAACTCCAGCGCATCAACGTTGGCCCCGGCGGCCAGCCCCGCGGCCGTCCCCTGCCAGACGCGGCTGATGGACGCGCAACTCGTGGCGCTGCCCGGCGTCAGCCCGGCGCAGAGGAAGACGTCGCCGGGGGCCATACTCTGGCCGCCCAGCGTCACCGCTGCCTCGGCCGACAGGTAGACGTCGCTGCCGCTGATGGCGATGGCGTCGATGTCGCCCAGCGCCGCGCTCAGGTCGCTGCCGTCGATGTAGAGCGACCATGTGCCGCTGGTAACCTTCGAGCCGGTCGTGCCGTGGAAGCGCAGTACGTCCTCATCGCCGGCCGAGACGCCCGGCACGGCGGCCGCCCCCAGCGTGCTGATCAGCAGGTCGCCGTCGGGCAGCACCGCCAGGGCGTCAATGTCCTCCGCCGTCGTCGTCAGGCCCACGTCGGAGCCGTCGAAGTACCAGCTATACTGCCCCGTCGCCGGCACATAGCGGACAATGTCGCTGTCGTCGACCGCGGCGCTGCCGATGCCGGGCAGGTTCTTCACCGGCGCGTCGGGGCTGAGCAACAGCGAGCCGTCGCTGAGAATCGCCAGCGCGTCCACGTCGCCGGGCAGCGCGTGGGCCGAGCCGTCAAATAGCATCGACCAGCCGCCGGTGTAGCGCAGCACGTCCTCATCCCGGTAGGTCACGCCGGGCACGCTGCCGTTGGCCAGCAGGCTGACGGCCAAATGGGGCGCGTTGGCAAAACCGGC
>DAOSMQ010000674.1:0-1257 GCA_035372725.1 Promineifilum sp. (SeqCode) | reverse complement strand
CCGCTCGACCAGCACCCCTTCCAGCCGCGTCGCCGTGCGCAGGGCCACCACCCCTCTGAGCGCCACGGCCGCCTCGTCGAGCAGGTAGTCGATGTGCCAGCGCAGCGTCTTGCCGGCCGGCAGGGAGGCGGCGAGGCCAGCGGCGGCCAATCGCGCCCGTAGCGGCTCGCGGAGGGCGTGGGCGGGGCGTCCGCCGCTGCGCGTGGCGTGGCGCAACAGCCGCCCGGCCAGCGCCACCGCGCCGCGCGCCCCCAACGCCGAGCCGGCGTAGAGGCACTCGCCGGCGGGGACGGCAACAGGCTGGCCGCCCGCGTAGCGGCCAAAGCGCACCAGCAGCGGCACGCCCACGGCCAACCGCAAGACGTAGACCCCACCGCGACACGCCGGGTCGCCGTCGATGACAATCGATTCGTCATCCGCGGCCAACTCCGCCATAATGGAGGCTATCGCCCGCTCGGCCGGGCCGCCCGATCTCGACTGTGCCCTCATGGGGCCGATTATCCAAGGAAGTCGTGATGAACCCAAAGCTAATTTCTACCCGCGCGTTGCACCTGCTGTCCGTGCCAATGCTTCTGGCGTTGCTGCTTGGCGGCCTGTCGCCCGTCCTGGCCCAGCGCGACGACCCGGAGAACATCCCGCCGCCCGATTCAGTCATCATTGCCGGCACACTCCAGACGCCGCTGGGCTGCCCCGGTGACTGGAACACGCAGTGCGAGGACACCATGCTGGCCTACGATGCCGACGGCGACCTGTGGCTGGCGACGTTCGTGCTGCCGGCGGGCGAGTACGAGTACAAGGCCGCCCTGAACGGCACGTGGGACGACAACTATGGCCTGGGCGCGGAGTACTACGGCCCCAACATTCCCCTGGTGGTGGCCGAGGACGGGCCGGTGACGTTCTGGTATGACCACCGCTCGCGCTGGGTGGCCGACAGTGTCAACAATAGCCTGCTGAGCGTCTTCGGCGACTTCCAGGACGAGCTGGGCTGCCCGGCCGACGACACGCCGGAGTGCCTGCGCGGCCTGCTGCTCGATCCTGACGGCGATGGCGTCTATGAGTACATCACCGCCGCCGTGCCGCCGGGCGACTACTCAGCCGCGGTGGCCATGAGCGCCGGCGACGAGACTGGCGCGCTGGCCTCTGAGGCGACGGTCGGCGACGCCGTGGCCTTCACCGTCGGCGAGGGCGAAGCGGTGCTGTTCAGCTATGACGCCGCCGCCGGCACGCTGACCACGGCCGCGGCCGACCCGGCCGCCG
>DAOSMQ010000673.1:0-1262 GCA_035372725.1 Promineifilum sp. (SeqCode) | reverse complement strand
GCCGCGCAGTTCTACTTCCGCGACATGACCGTGCTCAAGGTCATGTTCGGGGCCATTGTCACGGCGATGGTGCTGATTTTTCTCACCTCTGGGTTGGGGCTATTGGATTACAGCCTGGTTTACGTCAATGAGACCTACCTCTGGCCGGGCATCCTCGGAGGGCTGATCATGGGCGTCGGCTTCATCCTGGGCGGCTTTTGCCCCGGCACGTCGCTTGTCTCGGCCGCCGTGGGCAAAATCGACGGGTTGATCTTCGTCCTGGGCGTGCTGTTTGGCATCTTTGCCTTTGGCGAGACGGTCGGTTTCTATGAGCAGTTCTGGCACTCGTCCTACTTCGGCCGGCTGACCATTCCCGAATGGCTGGGGTTGCCCTATGGCGTCGTTGTGGTCGGCATTGTGCTCATGGCTCTGTTCATGTTCTGGGGAGCGGAACACCTGGAGCGCATCTTCGGCGGCCGTGACCTGAGCAAGGAGCCAAAGTGGCGGCTCTACGCCGGCGGCGGCCTGCTGGGCATGGCCCTGCTGGTGGCCTTCATCGGCCAGCCCACGACCGAGGAGCGTTGGGCGCGCCTGGAGGCGACGGAGATGGCCCGGCTGGCCAATCGCGAGGTGCAGATCCACCCCGCCGAACTGGCCGTGACGATGACCGACGACACGCTGCAAACGATCATCCTCGACGTGCGCTCGGAGGCGGATTTCAACCTCTTCCACTTGCAGGAAGCGCGACATGCGCCATTGGCGGTGCTGCCGACAATGCTCGACGAACTGCGCGCCGCGCCGGCCAATACTGTCGTCGTTGTCGTCGGCAACGATGAGGTGGCGGCCACGGAGGCATGGAAGTACCTGCGCGCCGAGAGCGTGCGCAGCGTCTACATTCTGGAGGGCGGCGTCAACAACTGGCTCCGCACCTTTGGCGACGAGACATTCGTGGCCGAAAGCGCCATTGCCGGCGCGGCCGACGACACGCTGGCCTTCCACTTCCCGACGGCGATTGGCGCGGGCTACGCGTTTGCTGTGCCCAACGAGGCTCTGGCCGCGGGCATCGAGTACACGCCGCGGATCGTGCTGGAAGTGAAGCGCGGGCCGGGCGGCGGCGGCTGCGGCTAGACGCGGCGAAACGGAGCGCGACCGGGGCGCGGGCCGGGCGGTGGGGAGGCGTCGCGCGGGCGTCGCCCAGTCGTGGATTGGGGGGCTTGTGCCCCGCGCCGCGGCGATCTATACTGTTTGTATGAACACGTTCGTCACGGCCCTCTGGCGGCTGC
>DAOSMQ010000672.1:0-1268 GCA_035372725.1 Promineifilum sp. (SeqCode) | reverse complement strand
CGGCCGCGCCCGCCAATCCCGCAGCAGCGGCGCGGCCGCGAAGGCCAGAAAGAGCAGGGCGAAGACGGGGAAGTATTCCACGAAGCGGCGCGAGCGGAAGAACATCAGCCCGAAGACGCCCACCAGCCCCAGGCCCACCAGCGCCGCCCGGTCGATGCGCTCCTCGCGCCAGCCCAGCGCCAGCGCCCCCAGCAGCACGGCCGCCAGCGCCCCGCCGGAGTTCTGGACAATGGTCCACGTCTCGTAGGGCGACCACTCGTTGCCAACGGGTACGGCCGACGCGCTGACCTTCGGCAGCAGGTGGCCGACGAGGAAAACGAGGTCGCGCGGGAAGTAGGGGTTGAGCAGCAGCCCCAGGACGATGCCCGCGGCCGGGAAGAGCAACGCCCCCCAGGCCACGCGCCGCTCCAGCAGGGCCACAGCGACGACGTAGACCCCGGCAACGACGAGCAGCAGCGGGAAGGCGTTGTAGAACCAGACGAAGGCGAAGCCGAGCGGGGCCAGCCAGCGCAGTCGCCCGGTGAGCAGCCAGTGGAGCGCCAGCAGCAGCAGCACCACCGCGCCCGATTGCGCCCGGGCCATGCTCATGCGGAACAGGAACGCCTCCGACACGGCGAAGAGGGCCAGCGCCCAGCCGGCGGCATAGGGCACGTTCTGCCCGCGCAGCAGCCACCAGGCCATGACCACGCCCAGCGCCGGCAGCAGCACCGTGGCCAGCTTGGCCCCCTGTGTTAGCGCCGCGCCACCGTCCACGGCCGGATCGACCGCGGCGAAGGGAGCCAGCAGCAGGTGGAAGAGCAGGTGGTGGTCGTAGTAGGCCCCGGCGTTGAGGATGGTGTAGGGCAGGGCCTCGAAGGCCGGCGTCAGCCCCTGCTGGCGGATGAGATAGGCCATCTTGATATGGTAGTAGCCATCGTTGCCGACGATGCCCGGCGTGGCCAGCTGCACCAGCCCAAACAGAGCCACGGCGGTCAGGAAGACGGCCGCGCCGGTGGCCAGCGTCCGCGCCCGCGCGCGCCCGTCGGCCCGCGCGGCCGGAACGATTTCCTCCTCAGGGGAGAACGTGACGGGGAGGGATTCATCAGCCATTGGTCATCTTCGCCTTGCTGTGGCCACTGGCTGCCTAGTCGGTGACGATGGCATCGCCGTTTTCATTGTTGCCGCCGTTGTCGTTGCCGTTGTCGCCGCCGCCGTTGTCGTTGCTGTTGTCGCCGCCGCCGTTGTCGTTGCTGTTGTCGCCGCCGTTGTTGTTGCTGTTGTCGCCGCCG
>DAOSMQ010000671.1:0-1268 GCA_035372725.1 Promineifilum sp. (SeqCode) | reverse complement strand
CCCATCCTGTTTCCCTTCCTATTCTACCCCTATAGGGACATACTAGGTGGGCGGCCCCAAGCCTCGTCGCTATCAGGCTACCGTTCGCCGCCCACCTGTCAGGTCGGCTCTCTGGGGACGGGTTGCCAACCCGTCCTACAACCGCACGTCTGCTGCTTCGCCGATCACCCGGGCCGGCCCGGCGCTCTCCGTGTCGGCCAGGGGGTCGAAGTCGCGCAGGCGGCCGAAGTCCAGTCCGGTAATGGCCTCGATGCGGCTGACGGCCACCTGATAGGTGCGATAGGGGCCATAGGCGAACTCCAGGTCTTCCAGCAGGTTCTTCTGTGTCTGCAAGTAGGCCGTGGCCGACAGGCGGCGGTCTTCTTTGACCATGACGACGACCTTCCAGAACTCGGCCGGCAGCCGGTAGACGCCGCGATAGGTCATGTCGTCGGCGCGGAAGACCGGCCCGGTGAAGACCGTCACCTTCAGGTCGTGGTTGTCGGCATTGCTGAGGATGTAGTCCTCCAGCGCCAGCCAGGTGCGCCGGTTGAGACGGGCGTGTTGCGGGGCGCAGTTGGTGAAGTGGAACGTGTCCTCGTTGGCCGTGGCCGCCGAGCGGCCCCAGACGGGGTCGGTGCGACGGACAAGATGGCCCTGGTCGAGGTCGTTGCGCGCGTAGAGGTCGGGGCCGATCTGCTGCTCGATGGGCAGGCGCGGGTCGAAGTACCACACGTCCCGGTCGCGGGTGATCGACTTGGTTTTGCGGCCGTCGATGTTGACGGCGGTAAAGTAGGCCATGCGCCGCGAACGGCACATGATCAGCGAGAAGTGGACGTAGTCGAGCACGTGGCCGCCGCTGTCGCTGCGCTCGGCCACGTCGGCCAGTTGCGCCGGCGAGAGCTGCGGCAGTTCGACGCGCGGCCCCAGGAAGCGCGGGTCATAGCCCCTGGCCGCCAGAAAGGACTCCAGGTCGCGCTGGGCGGTGAGCAGGACGCGCGCCGGGCCGCCGGCGGGCGTGGCGGCCGGCGGCTCGGCGAACAGCTCATCGAGCAGCGCCGCCGCCTCGCCGCCAAACGCGCCCGCGTCCAGCGCGGCACGCAGCGCGGCCATGATGCTGCTGACGCGCACGCCTTCGTTGGCCACGTAGGCGATGCGGTCGTCGCCCATGGCCGGCTGCCACACCGAGCCGTCGACGGCCAGCACGCGCCCGGCCGAGTCGCGCTTCTTGACCCCGGCGTGGTGCAGGGCGACGACCTGCCACTGGTCGTTGAGCACCGGCGAGCCGG
>DAOSMQ010000670.1:0-1270 GCA_035372725.1 Promineifilum sp. (SeqCode) | reverse complement strand
CTGCTGAGGAGCTTAACCTAAATGCCTGTTAATTTGTTAATGTCCTATTAGGCTGCGGCTGGCGACGACAGCCTGACAGGCTGTGCTACTGCAGCATACAGCCGGTCAGGCTTCAAGTTAATTGGTGACAACTGAAAAGCCAGAGGCACCCCATAGGCGCGACCGCTGTTGACACCGGTTGCCCTTTGCCATTAAGATAGAAGTGAGCAAGTCTACTACTGCCCAAGCCCGGCCGATGCTGCCGACTGCGACCGCGAATCGCCATAAGGAGAAGACCTATGCGATATACTGCCTGGCGCGCCGCCCTGCCGGCCGCACTACTCATCGCGGCTCTGGTCACTTTGTGCGCCGCTTCCGTCCGCGCCCAGTCAGCGGTCGAGTATCCCACCGGCACCTGGAGCGCCCAGTTCTGGGAGAACACCGAACTGAGCGGCCCACCCGCATCGACCAGCACCACCAATAGCCTCCATTTCCGTTGGGGCCTGGGCCGGCCGCTGGAGGGTCAGGATACCTTCTCCGTGCGCTGGACGCGGCGCTCCTGGTTCCCCGGCGCGGTGCACCGCTTTGTGGCCGCTATGGACGACGGCATGCGCGTCTGGATCGACAACCAGCTCATCATCGACGCCTGGGGCATGAGCGCGGAGCATGTTGTCTCCACAGACGTCCCCCTCAGCGAGGGCTGGCATAACGTCCGCGTGGATTACCACGACCTGGGCGGCACAGCCACGGCCACCCTCGACTGGTCGCCCATCGCCGGTGGCAACACCTATCCCAACTGGAAGGGCGAGTATTTCGCCAACCCGTCGCTGGCCGGCGCGCCGGTTGTCGTCCGCGATGACGCCTTCCTCGACTTCAGCTGGGGCTTCGGCTCGGCGGCGCTGAACCTGCCGGCCGACAACTTCTCCGCCCGTTGGACGCGCACATTCAACGGCGTCCCCGGCCAATATCGCCTCAGCCTGACCAGCGACGACGGCGCGCGCCTATACGTCAATGGCCAACTGGTCATCGACAACTGGGGCGTGCAGGCGGCGCGGACAAAGTCGGTTGACTACTGGTTCGGCGGCGCGACCCCGCTGCGCGTGGAGTACTTCGAGGCCGCGGGCACGGCCTCGCTGCGCCTGGATATCATCCCCGTGCCCGGCGGCGAAGGGCTACTGCCGCCGACGCCCACGCCCACGCCCGTGCCGCCTATGGGCGACACCGTCACTTGCTCCGTCTTGCCCACGGCCAGCCAGGGCGTCGTCATCAGCGCCCGGCCGCTCAACGTCCG
>DAOSMQ010000669.1:0-1278 GCA_035372725.1 Promineifilum sp. (SeqCode) | reverse complement strand
GTTGGCGCGATGGGCGCGGCCGCGCCGGCCAACGGGGACACGGCGTAGACCGCCAGGCGCACATCGCCGACCCACTCCTCGGAGGCCTTAAAGGTGTTGGCATCTAGCCAGCGCTCGATGATACCGGCCGGGTCGCGCTGCTGCTCGCCCCAGTAGAGCACATAGAGCCGCTCGTGGGCCGCGGCGATGCGGGCCAGCTCCGGCTCGACGATGGCGGGGTCAGGTTGGCCGGTGGGCAGCGGATAGACGGGCGCGCCGTCGCGGTGGTAATAGGTGAAGACCTCCCACTGATTGGGGGCGACGAGGATGATGCCGGCGTTGCCGCCTTCAGCGGCGATGCGGGCGGCGATGCCACGGTAGTCGGCGCGGGCGTAGGCCGGGTCGGCGTAGAGGTGGCGCAGTGAGGCGACGCTGCCGGCCAGAACAAGCGCGGTCAGCACGGCCGGCAGCCACAGCCAGCGCCGCGGCAGAACCCAGGCCAGGCCCATCAGCAGGCAGACAAATGGCGCGGCGACGAGCAGGAATTTGAAGAAGGCCGGGTCGGTCGCGCCGACGAAAAACATGAGACCGAGTGGCACGACCACTATTAAGCCAAACATCGTTCCCCAATGCCGCGCGGCGAGCAACCCCAGCAGACACAATAGACCCGCGGCAACCAAGGCCCACAAGGCCTCCCCCCGGCCGATGGTCTGGCCCAGCACGAGCCAACGGCCGCTATCGGCCAGGAAGGCCAGCAGCCCGGCCCGCTGCCCCGCCCGTCCGCCGACCTGCCGCAGGAAGATGGGCAGCCACGGCAGGTAGAGGAGCGCGGCCGCGGCGGCGAGGAGGAGCCAATGGACGACCGCCGACAGACGACCGCCGACCGCTGACAGACGACCACCGACCGTGTCACTTCTTCCTTCTGGCCGCGGTCGGCCGTCGGTGGTCGGCCGTCGGCCCTCTGGCCGCCGTCGGCCCATGACGATTAGGCCCTGCGCGGCCACGACGGCGGGGAAGAAATAGTGGGTGTAGAGGCCGGCGGCGGTCAGCAGGACGTAAGCCACGGCCCAGCGTCCGCCCGCCCCGTCCAACCAGTTGAGCAAGACCCACGTACTGCCCGCGGCCAGCAGGGCCAGGAGGGCGTACATGCGCGTTTCCTGGCTGTAGTAGACCAGGACGGGCGCGACGGCGGCGAGAAGAACAGCAGGAACGACCGCCGCAAGACGACCGCCGACGGCCGACCCACTGACCCACTGACCCACTGACCCACTGACCCTTTCTGGCCGCGGTCGGCCGTCG
>DAOSMQ010000668.1:0-1279 GCA_035372725.1 Promineifilum sp. (SeqCode) | reverse complement strand
TACCCACCTGTGGGAGGCGCTGAAGCGCCTGTTCCAGTACGGCTGGGATGGCCTGGTCAACACGTTCAAGGTCTTTCAGGCGCTGTTCACCGGCGACTGGGAGGAACTCGGCCGGCTGTTGCGCGAGCGTTTTGAGAACACCATCGACGCGATCAGCGACATCATGTGGCATCTATGGGACGCGGTTGGCCCGGCGCTGATTGACCTGGCCGCGCGGATTGTCACGTGGTGGAACGGCATCGACTGGCGGGCGCTCGCCCGCAAGGCGCTGGAGGAACTGAAGCGGGGGTTGGCGGAGGGCGGCCAGGGTGGCGGGGATGACCCGTTGCGACTGGGCGGGCTGATGACCGGCGGCGCGATGTCGTCGGGCTACGAAGCCGGGCAACGCGCCCGCGCGGCCTTCGTGAAGGGCTGGCAGGAAGAGGGCGTCGCCGCGGATGAGATTTTCTCGCCGGAGGCGACGCGGGAACAGAACCGGCTGGCGGTGGCGGCCAAGAAGGTGGCTCAGGAGGCGGCCGGGGCCGACCGCGTGCTCGGCCAGTACGCGCAGGGCATTAACGCAATTACCCGCTCCAGCGACAGGGCCAGTGGCAATATTCGCGCGCTTGACCTTTATCTCGCCCAGACTCGCGATCACCTGAAGCTGGACGCGGAGCGGTCGCTCCACTTCGCCGCGGGCATCGACGCGCTGACGGCCGCGGCGGCGCGAAACAAGGCCGGACTGGACGCGGCCGCGCAGGCGGCGCAGAGCTACGCGACGGCCTTTGCCGGGGTGCAGGCCGATTACGTTACCGAACTGCCCCAGGCCGATGAGCCGATGGTCAATCCAGAGCATGACGTGACCATCCGGACGCGCATCAGCGGGCCGACGGCCGAGCAGGCAGAACTAGCGGCGCGGTACAACGACGAACTGGAGAAGTTGCGCGAGACCTACGCCGAGCTAACTGGCGGGGTGGGCACGTTCGGGATGGAGCAGGACAAGCTCGACGAGAAGATCGGCGCGGTCGCCGCCGAGATGGACTACTACCAGGGTCTGCTCGACGGGATTCCGCCGACGGTCAATGACGTGTCGGCGGCGCAGCAGGGCCTGGCGGTCAATGTGGACGCGGTGCACCGGGCGCTCTATGACCAGCTGGTGCAGATGGGGGCCGCGCCGGAGGTGATTGCCGCCTACGCCGCGGCAACGGGCATCATGTCGGAGGAGCAGGCCGAGGCGGCGCTCGTCGCGGCCCGGCTGCAAGTCGAAATTGAGGCGCTGGCGACGAAGATGGCCGAGAAC
>DAOSMQ010000667.1:0-1279 GCA_035372725.1 Promineifilum sp. (SeqCode) | reverse complement strand
CGACGAGTCGCTGTTGACCCATGTCCGCGTCAAGCTCAGCCCCGATCCCACCGCGCCCGTGCTCATCTTCCACCACGGCTTCAGCGAACTGCCCTATTACAACGCCTGGCAGCGCATCTTCCACCGGCCAGTGTCCTTCCCGCTGACGACGGTCTGCATCCAGGCCCCTTTCCACAACCACTGGCGCGAGCCGTTTCGCGAAGCTTTTCGCTCCGTGCGTCGCGTCTATCAGACGTTCGCTGGGTCGTTGCGGCTTATCGAACTGGTGCAACGCGAGTTCGAGAATGCCGGCGCAGCCTACAGTGTCCTTTCTGGCGTCAGCTGGGGCGGGGTCACCAGTATGCTCTACGCGGGCACGTTCGGCGGCGTCCGCGCTGTGGCCCCCATGCTCTCCTCGCCCAATCTGGCCCAGGTGCTGTGGGATGGCGGTGAACTGGTGGGCATGGAGATGCCCATCAGCAAGCCGGAACTGGAGGCGCTGCTCGACTTCACGCCGCGCTGCGCCTATGACCCCGCGCGCGTCTTCCCGCTGCTGGGCGAGACCGATGTCTTCTTCCAGGTGGACAAGCACGCCGGCCACTATGCCACGGAGCCGGTCATTGTGCCGCGCGCCCACATCTTCAGCCTCTATGGTGTCCGGCCGCTGCGGGACCACATCGTGCGCGTGATGGATTGGGCGGCGGGGCATCCGCTGGAGTAAGCCGTGGGCGGAGGCGGGGGAGCAGGGGGGCGGAGGAGCGCGGGAAAAGGCGTCTACCGCCTTGTGGATCAGCTGGGGCCGGTGGCGGTGGCGCTCGTCGCTTTGTGGCTCTATCGTGGGGCACTGGGGCTGGCCTACTTTAATGATGACCCCACCGGCCACTTCGCCTGGATGGAGGGGCGGTCGGCCGTGGACTTTTTCACTGGCTCGGCCGCCTACGGCTATTACCGGCCGGTCGTCTTCACGGCCCTGCGCCTGTTCGAGCGCCTCTTCGGCAGCGCCGTCTGGCCCCACAACCCTTTTGCCGACCACGCCCTTCTCCTGCTACTGCATGCGGCCAACACAGCGCTGGTGTGGAGCCTGGCGCGGGCGCTGGCGCGGCCGTCGGGGCGCGGCGGCGCGGCCTTCGCCTGGCTGGCGGCCCTCCTCTTTGCTGCTCTGCCCTTCAGCTACGAAGCCGTCGCCTACGTTGCCTCGCTGACGCACCCGCTGGTTGTCTTCTGGGTGCTGGTTACGTTGCATCTGTATTTGCGACGGCTGACGGCCGACCGCCGACGGCCGACCGCCGACCGCCGACGG
>DAOSMQ010000666.1:0-1283 GCA_035372725.1 Promineifilum sp. (SeqCode) | reverse complement strand
TAGATCGCCAGCGGCATGGTCTGCGTGCGGCCGGGGAAGTTGCCGGCGAAGATGATCGTCGCCCCGAACTCGCCCAGCGCCCGCGCCCAGGCCAGGGCCAGACCCGACAGCACCCCCCGCCGCGCCAGCGGCAGCGAAATGCGCCAGAAGACCTGTCCCGGCCCGGCCCCGTCGATGGCCGCGGCGTCTTCCAGTTCCGGCTCGACGGCCGCGAAGCCGATCGTTGCTGCGCGAACGAACAGGGAGACGGCGATGAACGTCTGAGCGATGACCACGGCCGTCTGCGTGAAGGTGACACGTAGCCCCAGGTCGTCGAGCGGCGCGCCCAGCCAGCCGCGCCGGCCAAACACCAGCAGCAGTGCCAGCCCGGCCACCGCCGGCGGTAGGACGATAGGCAGGTCGATGAGGTTGTCCAGCAGCATCCGGCCGCGGAACTCGCGCCGGGCCAGCAGGTAGGCCACGGGCAGGCCCAGCAGGACGGCGGCCAGCGTGGCCAACGTGCTGGTGCGCAGGCTCAGACTGATGGCCTGCTGCACTTCCGGCCGGGCCAGATTGGCGCGCAGTTCGGCCGGCGGGCTATAGAACAGCAGCGCCAGCAGGGGCAGCGCCAGAAAGAGCAGCAGCGGCAACGCCAGCGCCCACCACGTCTCCGGCCGGTGGTGTGGACGGGCGCGCCGTCGCCCGCGCGGCCAGTCGCGCGGGCGACGGCGCGCCCCTGTGCCCGGCAGCCAACTCATTGAGCCGACGACGCCGACGACACGCCAAAGCCGTAGTTTGCCAGCGTGGCCTGGCCCTCTGGCCCAAGCACGTAGGCGACGAACGCCGCCGCGTCTTCGGCATAGGCGCTGTCATTGAGCACGGCGATGGGATACTCGGCCAGCACGTTCAACTCGTCGGGGATTTCGATGGCTGTCACGCCCGGCTCGGAAATGGCATCGCTGGTGTAGACGATGCCCGCATCGGCCTCGCCCAGAACGACCTTGTTGAGTACCGAGCGCACGTTCTCCTCGTAGGAAACGACGTTGGCCAACACGTCGTCGCGGAAGGTTGAGCCAACGCCGACAGCATCGCTGGCCCTGTCCAGAATTTCCAGCGCGTACCGTCCGGCCGGCACCTCCTCCGCCGCCAAGATGAGCACGACGCCGGGAGTGGCCAGGTCGGTCAAATCGGTGATGCTGGCCGGGTTGTCGGCCGGGACGACAACGACCAGCCGGTTAGTGACGAAGACCTGTGGCGCGCCGGCGTCGATGCGGCCCGTCTCCACGGCGACGTCCATCTGCGCC
>DAOSMQ010000665.1:0-1291 GCA_035372725.1 Promineifilum sp. (SeqCode) | reverse complement strand
CGGCGGCCATCCAGGCCGACTGCAACACGGTCGCCGGCACCTATACCACAGCCGAGGACGGCACGCTGGCGATCACCCTCGGCCCCTCGACGCTGATGGCCTGCCCGGAGGACTCGCAGGCGCAAGCCTTCCAGACGGGCCTGGCCGCGGCCGCCAGCTATCTGTTCGACGGCAGCGACCTGCTCATCGATCTGGCCGGCGACGTGGGCACGCTCCACTTCCGCCCCGCGGCCGGCGCCGCCGGCGAGGGCACGACCGAAACCGAGCCGATGTCCCTGTCCGGCACGGTCTGGCAGTGGGTCGAGACGGCCACGCCGCAGGAGACCGTCGCCGCGGCCGACCCGACGCGCTACACCATCACCTTTAACGAGGACGGCACGGCGGCGATCAAGGCCGACTGCAACCAGGTGATGGCGACGTATACGGCCGACGGTGGGACGCTCAGCATTATTCCCGGGGCCAGCACGATGGCGTTGTGCCCGGAGGATTCGCAGGGGACAGCCTTCGTGACTGCCCTTTCCAGCGCGGCGACCTACTTCTTCCAGGACGGCTTCCTCTACATCGACCAGTTCGCCAGCGCGGGCACGATGAAGTTCGCCGCGCCGGAGGCGGCTGCCGGCGCGGAGCCGGGCAAGGGCGAGACGGTGACTGGTGGCGAGGGGCTGGTCGGCCCGCTGTGGCAGCTAACGCTGATCACCAAGACCGACGGTAACATCACCATCAACGACCCGACGCGCTTCACCATCAGCTTCAACGCCGACGGCACGGCCAACTTGCAGGCCGACTGCAACGTCGGCGGGGCGAACTACACCACCGGCGACGGCAACACGCTGAGCATCACGCCGACCGTCTCGACGATGGCCTTCTGTGGCGTCGGTTCGTTCGACCAGATCTTCCTGGGCGGCCTGACCAACGCGATGGGCTATCGTCTGGAGGACGGCAACCTGCTCATCGACATGCTCTATGAGAGCGGCTCGATGGTCTTCATGCCCGCGCCATAGGCGCTAGGGAGACGGCAACAGCATGAGCGCCGATCGGCCCCGGTTGGAGGAAGCCACCAGGGCCGGTCGGCCAATTTTGACACGGGGGTTTTCTCTGCCCTGGTTTGGGGCTAGAATGATGTCGGGCCCGCCTGGTGTGGGGCCTAATACCCTTGAGCAAAGGAGTCTAACGATGAACCTGGGTCCGGTGGAATACATAGTGATCAGCTTTCCGGGCAGCCGCTTTAACGGCGACGTGGTGCCGGCGCTGGCCGAGCTGGTCGAGCAGCAGTTTGTCCACATCCTTGACC
>DAOSMQ010000664.1:0-1293 GCA_035372725.1 Promineifilum sp. (SeqCode) | reverse complement strand
GAGGTCGGCGGCCAACGCCGAGACGTGGCGCGGCCGCTCGGCCAGGGCGTAGAGGATGAGCAACCGTTTGGGGTCGCCCAGAGCCTGACAGACGCTGGCGTGCAATAGGTTTAGCTCATCGAGCGAGGGCTGATCCATTGGCTTTCCCCATGTATTCGGATAGGCGAATACATGGTCAGTGTACGCTCGCTCTCTCGCCGGCAGTAGTGACGTTTGTCACCTGGAAGAGGTGACGAATGTCATGGGTGACGCGGCGCGTCAGATGGTCGCCTTCCCCCGTGGAGCGGCGTCGTCTCAGAAGCCCGACAGCATCTCGAGTAGTGTCCGCAGCGCGGCCTCGTCCGGCACCTGGCCGTCGATGAAGTCATAGGCGCCCTTGGCGTCGTTCCACACCGCCTTATTGATCGACGCATCCTTGATCGTGGCATAAAGAGCTTGAGCTTCGGCGGTCGTGGCGTAGCGCTGGCCGATCCAGTCCAACAGCAGGACGCGCGTCAAGTTGTCGGGGATGTCGGGCAAGCTCAGCAGCAACGCGCCGAGGCGCTCCCGTGTCAGCGGCAGGTGAGCCAGCAAGCTGATGGTCTGGTCGCGGTCATACTGGCCGCGGCCGGCGCGGATAGTCTCTAAGACCAGCTGGAAGGCATCGTCGTCGTGGATGTATTGCAGGGCGACGGCGGCGCGGGCCGCGTCGAATTCGCCATGCTGCCGGCCCACGATCTCTTCCTGCTTCTCACGCGCCTCCACGCCGCCCAACAAGCCCACCACCAGGATGGCGTTGTTGTCCTCGTGGGCGTTCAGCCGGTGAAGCAACATCTCTCGCAGCCGCGCCCGCTCCGCCTCGGGCAGCGCCGCCAGCACGGCCCGCCCGGCCGGCGTGGCCGCCTGTCCCTCTAGATAGCGCACGAAACCGGGGCGAAAGGCAGGCTCCTGGATGCGCTCCAGGGCCACGATCGCGCCCGGCTGATGGCCTGTTAACAGTGACCGAAGCGTGAGCCGCGCCCGCTCACGCATCGGCGGCGCGCCCAGGTGGGCAAACTCGGCATCGACGCGGCCGGGGTAGGACTCGTCGGCGATCAGCTCCACCAGAGCCACCAGCAGCTTCTGGCTCAATTGGAAATAGCCCAGCCCGACGCGCAGGTCAATCCAGGCCAGTTCAGGGTAGCGGGCGTGGCTGTTGTGGGCGTCGCTGCTCACCAGGCGCATGGCCTGCAACAGCCCGCGCTCCCCTTCGTCCGTCGCGCCCAGACGATACAGTGTCGTCGCCGCGGCGATGGCGACGCCCTGCCTATCCAG
>DAOSMQ010000663.1:0-1293 GCA_035372725.1 Promineifilum sp. (SeqCode) | reverse complement strand
GAACGGTGTCGGCGTCGGCGCGCTCGACCTGCTTGCGGCCGACGCCGAACAGGCCGGCCAGCTTGCGCGTGTCGAGTTGATTCTTGCCCGACACGAGGGCCATGACCGGCTCGCCGCCGACGGTGAAGACCAGGCTCTTGACGATCTGCCCGACCTCGCAGCCGACGGCCTCGGCGGCGGCTTCGGCCGTGCGCGTCGATTGGGCGAAGGTGACGATGTCGATGGTCAGGCCCAGCGCCGCGGCGGCGTCGGCCACACGCTGGGCGGAAGGGGGGAGGGGTGAATGTAGCATTATTGGCGCTCCGTCAGCCCGTTACCAGGGCGTACTCCATGCTATCGGCCAGCGCCCGCCAGCTGGCGTCGATGATGTTGGGGCTGGCTCCGACGGTGCTCCAGCGGCGCGTCCCCTGGCGCGTTTCGATGAGCACGCGCGTGGTGGCGGCGGTGTTGTTCTCACCGTCGAGGATGCGCACTTTGTAGTCCTCCAGGCGCACGCCGGAGATTTGCGGGTAGACGCCGCTAAGCGCCTCGCGCAGGGCCGCGTCGAGGGCGTTGACCGGGCCATTGCCCTCGGCCACGGTGTGCATGATGCGCGGCCCGACGCGCACCTTGACCGTCGCCTCGACGATGGAACCGCGCCCGCGCCGCCGCTGCACCATGACCCAGTAGTCGGTCATCTCGAACGGCGGCACGTAGGCCGGGTGCGTGCGCCGCAGCATCAGCTCGACCGATGCCTCCGCTCCCTCGAAGGTGAAGCCCTGGGCCTCCAGCTTCTTAATCTGTTCCAGCACAGCCGGCAGATCGAGGCTCTCCGGGTTGAGGTTGAACTGCCTGATCTTGTCCACCAGATTGCCGCGGCCGGACAGCTCCGACACGACGCTGCGCTGGCGGTTGCCAACCTGCTCCGGCGCGATGTGCTGGTAGCTGCCGGGGTTTTTGAGCATGGCGGCGACGTGGATGCCACCCTTGTGGGCGAAGGCGCTGGCGCCGACGAACGGCAAATGGTCGTCGTGGGTCAGGTTGGCCAGTTCGGCCACGTAGCGCGACAGGTCGGTCAGGTCTGTCAGGCGCTCGGCCGGCACGCAGTCATAGCCCATTTTGAGTTGCAGGTCAGGGATGATGGTGCACAGATTGGCGTTGGCGACGCGCTCGCCATAGCCGTTGACCGTGCCCTGCACCTGGACGGCCCCGGCACGGACGGCGGCCAGGGTGTTGGCCACACCGCAGCCGGCATCGTCGTGGGTGTGGATGCCCACGGGCACGCCCGGCCCCAGCCGCTCGACGACGCGGCCG
>DAOSMQ010000662.1:0-1299 GCA_035372725.1 Promineifilum sp. (SeqCode) | reverse complement strand
GTGAGCAGTGCGCCGCCGACGACGTCGGAGTGGCCGCCGATGTACTTGGTGGTGCTGTGGACGGCGAAGTCGGCTCCCAGGGCCAGCGGCCGTTGCAGCACGGGCGAGGCGAAGGTGTTGTCCACGGCCACCTGTGCCCCGGCGGCATGGGCGGCGGCGCTGATGGTGGCGATGTCGGCCAGGCGCAGCGTCGGGTTGGTGGGCGATTCCAGCCAGACCAGGCGCGCCGGCGCGCGTCTCAGTTCGGCGGCGACGGCGGCCGGGTCGGCCGTGTCCACGAAGGTGAAGCGCACGCCGGTGGCGGCCAGCACCTTGTCGAACAGGCGGAACGTGCCGCCGTAGAGGTCGTTGCCACAGATGACGCGCTCGCCCGGGGCGACAAGGCGCGCCAGTGTGTCGATGGCCGCCATGCCCGACGAGAAAGCCAGGCCGTAGCGCCCGCCCTCCAGCGCCGCCAGCGCCGCTTGCAGCGCCGAGCGCGTCGGGTTGTCGGTGCGGGCGTAGTCATAGCCCTTGTGCTCGTTGATGCCCGTCTGGGCATAGGTGGAGGTCTGGTAGATGGGGGTCATCACCGCCCCGGTGGTCGGGTCGGGCGCGACGCCGGCGTGGACGGCCAGCGTGTCGATGTGGAAGTGATCCGATTTGTTTGGCTGCACGGCTGCCTCTCCTGTATGGTGGTCGGCGGATTGTATTGTATCATAACCACAGAGGGCATCGGCCCATTATGGAGTCCAGGGGCTTTGCCAAAGTCGTCTGGCGACCATTGACCTGACAGGTGGACGGCCGGTCGTTCTGTGGTGGCAGTATCATTCGCGGCCGTCCACCTGTCAGGTCGGTGCGCCTGGGGTTGACTTTGGCAAAGCCCTGTTATGGAGTCACGATGAAACGTTTTAGCAGGCAACAGTGCCCGCTCATCCTGGCGCTCCTGGTCGGCGGGGTCTGGCGGGCCGCACTCTGCAATGAGGGCCGCCAGGTGGCGGAGTATACGCTTGAACCGGAGCCGTAGTGTTGCCGCGGCCGTGCTCGTCGCCGCGGCCTGGCTCGTGGCCGGGCTGGCGCTGGTGCGGCTGCTGTTCGAGTGGCGCTTCCCGGCGTGGCTCTGGTTGGGCCGGGCTGGGCCGGCGGCCCTCTGTGGCGCGGCCGGGGCGGCCGGGGGGCTACTGCTGGCGCGCCGGTTCGGGCGAGCGTTCGCGTGGGCGTCCGCGCCGATGCTGCTGAACCTCCTCTGGCTGCTCGACCCGGCTGTGGACTTGCCCCGCGGGCGCTTTCTCTTCGCCGCCGGCTGGTGGCTGGCCGCCG
>DAOSMQ010000661.1:0-1304 GCA_035372725.1 Promineifilum sp. (SeqCode) | reverse complement strand
GCGCTGGCGGCCCCGGCCGCGGCGGGCGCGCTGGCGGCCCCGGCCGCGGCGGGCGACGCGCTATCCGCCGCTGAGGCCCGCGCCGCCAGGACGGCGGCCAATAGCAAAGCCGCAAGCAGGATCAGCATAGGAAGGCGGGGCCTTCCCGTAGAAGCACGATGGAGATTGTCCATAAACTAGGTCGGATGCTCGCCCAGCAGGCTCACCAGCCCGCGCAGGCCAGCGGCGATGCGTTCCAGCGTGTAGCCGCGGCCATCGCGCTGGAAGCGGAAGATGTCGATTTGCAGCGGCGACAGCAGAGCCTCACCGATGTAGTCGATGTCCAGGCCGGCGGCCAGCTCGCCGTTGCGCGCCGCCGACCGCAGCAGCGCGCTGACGGTCATGAACTGCCAGAAGTGCGGCAGATTCAGCGGCGTTTCCGTGCGCAGCAGGCCGCCGTGCTGCACCTCGGCCAGCAGGGGTGCGTGCCTGTCCGTAAAGAACACCAGCGCCTCCAGGAAGTCGCCCAACTGGGTGAGATACGACGCGCCAGCGCGCGTCTGCTGCCGGAAGCGCGCCAACGCCTCGGCCTGGAAGGTGCTCATCTGGCTGTCCATGAGCGCCAGACACAACTCGCCCTTGCTGGCAAAGCGGCGGTAGAGCGTGCCCTTGCCCACCCCGGCGGCCTCGGCGATTGTAGCCATGCAGACGTTGGCGACGCCGTACTCGGCAAAGAGGCGCTCGGCCGTCTGCAGGATCAGCGCCCGGTTGGCAGCGGCGTCGGCCCGCTCGTGGCGTTCGGCCGGGCTGCCTTCGTCGATGGTCGTCAGGTCAATTCGTGGCATCATCTTTTTCTAACCTAGATTATACGCGAAATACGTTGATTTGCACTTGACAAGTGGACTCTAGTCCGTTAATATCATAGCAGATAAACGGACTGAAGTCCACATACAAAACACAAACAAAGAGGAGAGCACGACAATGGCTTGGCAAATAGACAAATCCCACACCCATGTTACCTTTGTGGCGCGCCACATGATGGTCGCCAAAGTACGCGGTGAATTCAGCAACTACGAGGTTGAAGTGGCCTATAACGAGGACACACCCTCCCTTTCGTCGGTCAAGGCGGTTATCTACACCGACAGCATCAACACGCGCGACGAGCGGCGCGACGGCCACCTGCGCTCGGCCGACTTCGTCGACGCGGCCAACTACCCGACGATGACCTTCGAGAGCAAGCGCGTGGAGCAACGGCCCAACGGCAATGGCCGCATCACCGGCGACCTAACCATCCGCGGCGTGGCCCGCGAGGTCGTGCTCGACGT
>DAOSMQ010000660.1:0-1304 GCA_035372725.1 Promineifilum sp. (SeqCode) | reverse complement strand
ACAATCACGATTTTCTGATACATTTGCGTTTCTCCTTAAGTCGTGCCTTGCGCAATCGGCCGAGAGTCTCTCTTAGCCGCCAAGGCCTATCATAACATCTTCTACGCAAACGTTCCATTTGTTGCGTATCTACAACATAGTATAGCACATCTGTTCCAAAATGCAAGTCCCCAGGCAAAAACGAGGCTCATTTCGCTTGAAGCTGCCCGCCGTCAATGCTATAACTAGCCCATGAACCCCCCCGCCCCCTACACCGATCTGCGCGCCTATCTGGACCACAACTGGCCTGTCTATCTCGACCTGCTGCACCAGATGGTCCTCATCAATAGCTTCACCCTCAACCCGCGCGGCGTCAACCGCCTGGGCAAGCTGACGGCCGAGCACTTTGCCGCGCTGGGCTTCGAGAGCGAGGCCATTCAGGCCGACGGCTTCCGCTACGGCTCCCACGTCACGCTGACTCGCCACGGACGCCCGGCGGCCGACGGCCAACCCGCCCCGACCATCGGCCTTATCTCTCACCTCGACACCGTCTTCCCAGAACTGGAGGAGCAGGCCAACGACTTCCATTTCCGCATCGCCGGCGACCGCATCTACGGCCCCGGCACGGTCGATATCAAGGGCGGGACGGTGCTCATCTACATGATCCTCGACGGACTGCGCCACGCCTTTCCCGACGTCTTCGAGAGCACTACCTGGCACATCCTGCTCAACGCGGCCGAAGAAGTCCTCGCCCCCGACTTCGGCGCGCTGGTCCGCGAACGGCTGAGCGGCGCGCGGGCGGCTCTGATCTTCGAGGGCGGCGACGTCAAGGATAACCGCTATCAGTTCGTCACGGCCCGTAAGGGCATGGCCCGCTTTCACATCGAGGTCGAAGGGCGTGGCAGCCACGCCGGGGCCATGCATGAGCGCGGCGCGAATGCCGTCGTCCAGCTGGCCGACGTCATCCGCGCGGCGGCCGATCTGACCGATTACTCCCGCGGCCTGACCTTCAACATCGGCACGGTGATGGGCGGGACAGTCGTCAACCGCGTACCCCACCAGGCATCGGCCGGCGTAGAGATGCGCGCCTATGATCCCGATGTGTTTGAGGACGGCGTCGGCCGCTTGCTGGCCCTCAGCGACCTCTGCACCGTGCGCAGCGTCGATGACGGCTACCCCTGCCGGGTCACCATCGACATCGAGGGGCGCTGGCAGCCCTGGCCGGACAACGCCGGCACGCTGGCCCTGTTCGAGGTCTGGGCGGCGGCGGCGGCCGATCTGGGCCTGGGCACGGTCAGCCGGCAATCGCGCGGCGGCCTGAGCGA
>DAOSMQ010000659.1:0-1317 GCA_035372725.1 Promineifilum sp. (SeqCode) | reverse complement strand
CCGGCCGCCAACAACATCCCCGCCGGCTACGCCATGCAAGGGTCGAACTACGGCCAGGCGGACACGACCAATACCGTCCCCGGGTCGGCGTATTTCAGCTACGAGAACACGCAGCCCGCGGCGACGATCTGGTACCATGACCATGCCCTCGGCATGACCCGTCTGAACGTCTATGCCGGTCCGGCCGGCTTCTGGCTCATCCGCGGCGGTTCGCACGACACGGCCGCCGGCGTCCAGCACGCCGCCCGTCTCCCCAGCCAGCAGTAGCCACGCCGGCCGCAATGAATGAGCCAGGTAGCCCAGGACTTCCTCGGTCGAGACAATCGTGCCGCCGCGGACGGTGTCAAAGGCTACGTCGCCGAAGACGACGGGCAGCAAGCCAGCATCGAGGGCGGCGACGACCGGGCCGGTCGCCAATCCGCGGATATGGCCGTCGTTGACGACAGCTGAAGCGGAAGGTGGCAGGCCGATGGCCGGCACGCCGGCGGCCAGCAGCGCGGCGACGACGTGCCGGTTCAGCCGCGCGGCGGCGTCGCTGACCGCGGCGAAGCCCAGCCACGCGGACGCGCCGGCCACGCCCGCCCGCGTGCCGTGCCGCGCGGCGGCGACGTGCCCAAAGGAGCCGCTGCCGTGGCCCAACACCAGCCGCAAGCCCAGCCGTGCCGCCCGCGCCGCGGCGATCTCCCCGGCCAGGCGCGCCAGTTCCGCGCCGCGCAGGGCCTCGGTAGCCGTCTTGTCGGTCAGCAGCGAGCCACCTAACTTCAGAAAGAGTGACCGCTCCTCCCCCATGGCCACAGCTTCTCGGCTCACGCCCCCCTCGTGGCCAGGCTTTGCCTGACATAAGCCACGGCCGTCTCCGACGACGTGGCCAGGTAGAGCAGGTCGAGGTCGCGCGGCCGGATGGTCTCAGCCTGGGTGAAAGCGCGGATCGTCTCGCGCCAGACCGGACCGAGCAGCACCAGTGGCCGGGCGGTCAGTTCGCCCGTCTGCAAAAGGCTCCAGGCCAACGCCACTTCCGACAGCGTGCCGATGCCCCCCGGCAGAGCGATCATGGCGTCATTGTTCATAACCAGATGTAGCAGCCGGTCGCGCTGGGAGTCGAAACGAATCTCTTCGGCCACCCACTCATTGGGCGGCGTCGGCCGGTAGCGCTCGATATGGCTGGAGGTCACGCCGATGACATGGCCGCCGGCCCCGGCCGCACCCTGGCTGACGGCGGCCATCGTGCCACCATAGCCACCGGTGGCCACGGTCAGCCCAGCCTCGGCCAACAACTGCCCCAGCCGCCGCGCCTCGGAATAGGCCTCGCTATCCGGG
>DAOSMQ010000658.1:0-1317 GCA_035372725.1 Promineifilum sp. (SeqCode) | reverse complement strand
CCGTTGCACCCTGTGGCGCGGTTCTCCGAATCGCCCTCTTGTAGGCCCGCGATTCAGAGAATCGCGCCACGCTTGGCAGAGCGGTGGCCCTAGCTATAGACCAGCGCCGTCTGCGCCCGCTCGCGGCCGAGGTCGGTCAGGCTCAGGTCGCCGTCGCTGCGCTGGATGAGGCCAGAGCGCTCAGACAGGCCGACGACGGTGGCGGCGAAGTCCGGCTGCCAGCGCAGGTGATACTGCAAGTGATCGACGCGGCACTCGCGGGCCATCTCCGGCGTGTTCTCGTGGTTCAGCAGGTGGATGGCCAGGGCCGTCTGGGCAAACTCCCAGCGCTGGCTGGCGCGGCGGCGGGCCTGGGCCAGCAGACCGCGGCCGGGGGCCAGCAGGAAGACGCCCAGGAAGAGCGCCCCCAGCGTCGTCGCGATGGCTCCGGCGACGTTGGCGTCGAGGGCCACGGCCAACCAGAAGCCGCTGATGGCCCCGGCCGTGGCCAGGGCGGCGCTGTAGAGCAGCATGCGGCTGAGACGCTCGGTCAGCAGGTAGGCCGCGGCCGGCGGGGCGATCATCAGGGCGACGACGAGGATGGAGCCGACGGCATCGAACGCGCCCACGGCCGTCACTGAGACCATGAACATCAGCCCATAGTGGGCCAGCGCCGGCGAGAAGCCCAGCGCCGCCGCCAGCCCGGCGTCGAAGGTGGTCAGCTTCAATTCCTTATAGAACACGGCGATGAGCGCCGCGTTGGCCAGCATGATCACGCCCATGACGACCAGGCTGCGCGGCAGGTCGAGGCCGAACAGGTTCATCCGGTCGAGCGGCGCGAAGGCCAGTTCGCCCAGCAGGACGGCGTCGACGTCGAGGTGGACGCCGCGGGCGAAGCGGGAGATGAGGATGACGGCGATGCTGAACAGGGCCGGGAAGACCAGACCGATAGCCGCGTCCTGGCGCACCAGGTGGGTGCGCATGAGCACTTCGACGAGGCTGACCGTCAGCACGCCCATCGCCGCCGCGGCCAGGACGAGCAGCGGCGACTCCAGCGAGCCAATGGCGAAAAAGCCCAGGACGATGCCCAGCAGGACGGTGTGACTGATGGCGTCGCTCATCATGGCCATGCGGCGCAGGACGAGGAAGACGCCCGGCAGGGCGCAGGCCACGCCGACAAAGACCGCGATGAGCTGGATTTCGAGGTAAGTGGACGACATGGGCTTACTCCTGGGCGGGCGCGCTCGCCGCCTGCGCTCTGATGACGCCGGCGTCGGTCAGTGCCCACGCGCCGGGCGACACTTCGCGCACGAGGCCCTCGTGGGCCAACACGCGCAG
>DAOSMQ010000657.1:0-1325 GCA_035372725.1 Promineifilum sp. (SeqCode) | reverse complement strand
TGTGGGCCAGGCTGGTCGTCGCCTGGCGCAATTGCAGGCGGACAACTTCGCTATCGGTGTAGGTGATCAGCGGGCCCCAGTTCTCGTGCGTCGCCAGCGCCCGGCGCAGGCTGTAGAGGAAGAGCGCCAGTTGCGGCCGCCGGTCGCGCGGCCAGCGCAGGCTGTCGTAGAGGCTCTCCGGAACCAACTCAGCCTCGGGCGCGGTGACCAGCAGCATTGCCCGGGCGAACTCCTGCCGCAGGGCGTCGTTGTCCTCGGCCCGCAACTGGTCGAAGCCCAACTGGATGGCGTAGCGTTCCAGCGCCTCCGCCTCGTCCGGCGCTTCAATCGCCGCAAACGCCTGTTGCACGGCCCGGCGCAGGGCCTGATCTTCGCGGCTCTTGCGGTGGCCGCGCTGGATCCGCTCCTTCATCCCGGCGGCTGGAATGTCAACCGCCGGTTCGACGACTGCCTTCTCGACCAGCTTGCGGCCGACGAAGAAGAGGCCGTTGCCAATTGCGCTTGCAATAGCGGCTACGATGGTTGGATCCGACGTGGCGGAGGCAATCAGGTCCATATGGCACACTCCCACAGACTGCTCTACGTTAGTATAGCGCAACCGCGGGCACCCTCTAAACCTCCGTCAATGAGCGCCATGCTGTGTATGAACCAGAGCATGGTGCTTCTCTGGCGGCGCGTCACTCCCCCCGATTCTCCAGCGCCCGATAGACCGGCCGCCGGCTATCGTCGAAGCGCAGCAGACTGTAGCCGACCTCCTGGAACTCCGGCCCCAGGGCGCGGGTGAAGTTGAGGTTCCACAGGAACATCGGCCCGACCCAGTCCCACTCCTGGCCCAGCTCGAAGGCGCGCAACGTGTAGACGGCCTTCTCCCATTCGCTATTGTCGGCCATGAACTCCGAGCCGGCCGGCGGCGCGGCGGGCGAGCCGTCCTCGAAGCGGATATTCTCGAACGTCCCCCAGCCGAACTCCGTCGGCCAGAGGGGCACGCCCGCCGCGCCGGCATCGACCAGCAGGGCGCGGTAGTCGGCCAGCGTGTCGGCAAAGAAGAAGCTGGGGTGGTTGTTGTGGCTGGAGGAAACCTGTGTCGCGTCGGCGGCATGGGCGTCGGGCGGGTTGGCCCAGCCGTAGGGGTGGACGCCAGCGCCGTCGATGAACTCGGCCGCGCCCGCGGCCAGCATCGCCTTAAAGTAGACGCGGTCGTCGATGGCGTTGACGCCGTCGTTGATGCCCGTCGTCGCCGGCGCGCCACTGATGACCAGCGCCGCCGGGTCGGCCGCGCGCACACCGGCCGCGCCGCGCCGCATGAGAGCCACAAAGTCGGCCGC
>DAOSMQ010000656.1:0-1342 GCA_035372725.1 Promineifilum sp. (SeqCode) | reverse complement strand
GATGTGAGCAGCACGAGCGACATTGCAATGTCAGACCGCGCCAACAATCCGGCGAATCCCTACGTCGTCGGCCGGCCGCTGACCGGCGCGTCGGCGGCGCTGTTTGTCGGCCGCGAGGAAGTTTTCGACTGGCTGGCGGAGAATCTGGCCGCCGACGGTCCGCCCAACGCCCTGTTGCTCTATGGCGAGCGTCGCATTGGCAAAACTTCGACGCTCTACCAATTGGTCGAGGGTGAGCGCGGCCGGCCGTTGCGCGCGGGCAGGACGCGGCGGCTGCTGCCTACCTATGTGGACTTGCAGCGTCTGGCCGGTTGCCGCACCGACGAGTGGCTGCGCCGCCTGGCCCGCGACATCTACCGCCAGGTGGCCCAACAGCGCCCCACGCGGGCCATGCCCAAGAGCCGCGCCGGCGATGATTCGGCCTACGCCGTCTTCGACCGCGCCCTCGACTATTTGGAGGAGCACCTGCCCGCCGGCGATGTCATCCTGCTGGCCATCGACGAATTGGAGCAAATGCGCGCCGGCATCGACGCGGGCCTGCTCGACGAAGCCATCGTGCCGTTCCTGCGCTCACAGGTGCAGCATCGCGCGCGCCTGGCGGTGGTGTTCTGCGGCAGCTACGGCCTGCTAGAAGCGGCCTGGCAGCCGCTAATCGATCTGACCGCGCGCTATGAGCTGGGGCCGCTCGACTTCGCGGCCACGACGACGCTCGTCCGCGCGCCGCTGGCCGGAGAGCTGGCCTTTGACGAGGCCGCTGTTGAGCGCATCTGGCGACAGACCGGCGGCCGTCCCTTTGCCATCCAGTCCCTTTGCCACCGGTTGGTGGGCCTGCGCCACCGCCAGCGCCGGCGCGACCCCATCCGCGTCGAGGACGTACAGGCAGCCATCGACGAGGTTGCGGCCGAGGCGCACGGCCCGGGCCGGCCTCTGGTGGGCGGGGCCGCCGTGGGAGCGTGCCTGTGAGGACGCCCTACATCGTCGGGCCACCTGTGCGCCTGCCAACGGACTTCTTCGGCCGCGCCGCCCAGACGCGCCAGTTTTACGACCTGCTGGCCGGGCCACAGGTGCAGTGCGTCAGCGTCCTGGGGTTGCGGCGGGCGGGCAAGACCTCTTTTTTGCAGCACGTCGCCCACCCGGAGGTCATGGCCGGCTATCTGAGCGACGCCGGGCGCTATCTGATGGTCGCCGTCGATGTTTCCGCCTGCAAGTCCCCGGCCGACTTCTACGCCCGCGTCGGTCGCCGCCTGCTGGCCGCGCTGTCGCCGCGGGTCGCCCGGCCAGAGCCGCCCGGCGACGCTTACGGCCTGGAATCGCTGCTCTACGACCTGGCCGACCGGCGCGT
>DAOSMQ010000655.1:0-1356 GCA_035372725.1 Promineifilum sp. (SeqCode) | reverse complement strand
CCGGCCCAACGGCCGCGCAACGCGCCTCGGCCGAGGCTGCCGTCGAGCAAGCCCGACTGGCGCTGGCCGACGCCGAAGATGCCCTGGCCAACGCAACCATCACCGCCCCGTTTGACGCCGCCGTCACCGCCGTCCACGTCCAGCCGGGCGAAATCGCCGCCGGGCCGGTCGTTGGCCTCGTCGATCTGGGCAGCCTGCAAGTGGTCTTGCAGGTCGATGAGGTGGACGTGGGCAACATGGCCGTCGGTCAGCCGGCAACAGTGACGCTGGAGAGCTTCCCCGACGCGGTGATCGATGCCGAGGTGGCCGCCATCGCTCCGGCGGCGGCCATGTCCAGCACCGGCCTGGTGACCTACGACGTGCGCTTACGCCTGGACGATAGCGGCCTGCCCCTGCTGGCTGGTATGACCGCCAACGCCACGCTGGTGACGGCCGAGAGGCGCGACGTACTGCTTGTGCCCAACGAGGCTATCAGCGTCGATCGCACCACCGGCACCTACAGCGTGCGGCGACAGACGGCGACGGGCGCGGAAACAGTGACGATCGTCATCGGCCTGCGCGATAACCAGTACACTGAAGTCCGCGACGGGCTGTCGGCCGGGGATGTACTGCTCATCGGCGAGACGGATTCGTCGAATGGCGCGCCCGGTTTCGGCGACAACGGCCCGTTCGGCGGCGCGCGGCGGCAACTGCGGGGAGGCTAGATCATCATGAAAACTCTATGGCAACGACGCAAAAAGTGGATCATTGCCGGCGCGGCCGTGCTGGTTGCGGCGCTGGCGTTGCTGGCGGCCGGGCCGTTGCTGTCGGCGCGGAACGGGGCCGGCACAACAACCGCCGCCGTGGAGCGGGTCGAGGTAGTTGTCGGTGACCTGTCGAGCGAGGCCACGGCCTCCGGCGAACTGTCGGCGCGCCAGAGCGCGGCCCTGGCCCTGATGACCAGCGGCACGATCGACGCGGTGCTGGTCGCCGTTGGCGACGAGGCGCACGCCGGCCAGCCGCTGCTGCGACTAGATACGACGGAGTTGGAGCGCAACGTGGCCAATGGGCAACAGGCGCTGCTCTCGCGCGAGGCCGAACTGGAAGACCTGGTGGCCCCACCGACGGCCGCCGACCTGGCCGCGGCCGAAGCCGCCGTGGCCAGCGCCCAGGCTTCGCTCGATGACCTGCTCGACGGCCCTAGCGACACGGAACTGGCCGCCGCTGAAGCCAATCTGCGCGCCGCCCAGGCGGATCTGGGCGCGGCTTCGGCCCGACTCGACACCGCGCAATCCGGCGCGAGCGATGAGGCCGTGCGCGCCGCCCAATTGCGGCTGGAGAGCGCCCAACGCGCCGCCACTTCGGCCGCCGAGCGGC
>DAOSMQ010000654.1:0-1382 GCA_035372725.1 Promineifilum sp. (SeqCode) | reverse complement strand
TAGACATTCATAGCGGCCAGTCGCGCGCCGCTTATTCGCGAATCCACCGGTCGGTTTCCCGCGACCAGGATACGAGTTCATCTTCCTGGAAGAAGAGCGCTACCTCACGGGCGGCGCTTTCCGGGCCGTCGGAGCCATGAACCAGATTGCGACCGATCTCCACCGCCAGGTCGCCGCGAATGGTGCCCGGCGCGGCCGTGGCGGCGGGTATTTTGGGCGTGGCAATGGCCAGCATGGCCCTGCTGGCGCTGATGGCCGGGGCCGTCGCTGTTGCCGCGCTGCTGCTGGTGGCCGGCGCGGTGTTGGTGTGGCTGGTGTGGCCACCCGAGGGGGGCGCGATCAAGGCGCTGGCCGCGGTCGTGCCCGCCTCGCTGCTGGCCGGTCTGCTCTACGTCTTCCTCCACGCCGCGCGCTACCGCTCCCTGCTCTTCTACCAGGGCAGCACCCAGCCGCAGACGGCGGCCGAATTGCGCGCCCTGGAAGCCGGGCAGGTGATCGGCCTGCTGACGACATTCTATATCTTCCTGTTTCTCATCATGGCGGCGCTGTCGGTCGCCCTGGCCTGGCCGGCGCTGCGCGAGAGCCGCCGGGCGTGGAGCGACGCGCCCCGGCCACTGGCTTTCGGCGCGCTGGCCGTGTTGCTGGTCGGGGCGCTCTGGCTGAGCGGGCACAGCAACGTCCGCGTCATCCAGGCGGACATGATCTACAAGCGCGCCAAGCCTTTCGACGACCAGGCTACGCGGGCGACCTCGGCCGACCCGGCCCTCCGCCGCCAAACGTGGGACGCGGCCATCGCCATCTACGACGCCGCCGTGGCCCACGCCCCCAAGGAGGACTTCTATTACCTGTTCCTCGGCCGGGCGCTGCTGGAGCGGGCCAGCCTGAGCGAGGACGCGGTCGAGAAAGCGGCCCTGCTATCGCGCGCCGAGACGCTCCTGCTGGAGGCGCAACAGATCGCGCCGCTCAACACCGACCACACGGCCAATCTGGCCCGGCTCAACTCGCGCTGGTATGCCGCCAGCGACGACCCGGCCGAGCGGGCCGAACGGCTTGACCTGGCCGTGCGCACCTACGAGACGGCGCTCGTCCTCAGCCCGCAGAACACCATCGTCCGCAACGAGTTGGCCCGTCTGGTGCTGGAGGTCGTCGGCGATTGCGACCGCGCTCTGGCCCTCTATGACGAATCGGCCCTCATCGACCCGTTCTACGCCCAAACGCAACTGTCCCGCGCCGACGCTTACATCACCTGTGGCGATCCCCTGCCGGCGGCCGAGCGCGCCGCGCACTTCCGCACCGCCGCTGAGGCGCTGGATAGCGGCCTACTGCTCAGCCCGGCCAACCTCCGCGCCTGGATTCAACTGGCCGAAATCCGGCGGCAACTG
>DAOSMQ010000653.1:0-1388 GCA_035372725.1 Promineifilum sp. (SeqCode) | reverse complement strand
GCCTTCCAGCGCCACCGGCTCGCCACTCGTGTTGACCAGTTCGATGAACTCATAGCCGGCGTCCGGCCCCTGGGCGTCGGCCGGGTTGTAGTGGATCTCGTTGATGACCACAGCCGGGACAGGCGGCCGCGGCGGGAAATTCTCCGCGCCGGGCGTGCCGCCAATCTCGCGGCTTTTGGCCCAGCTGGCGGGCAGGGCGTTGTCGAGGGTTTCGTCGAGCAGGGCCAGTGACGGCCCATCGCCGTCCGCCTCGGGCGGCCAGGGCGAGCTTTCGTCATAGGTCACGGTATCGACCACGCGGCCGTCGGCGTGGCGGAGGGTCACCGCCTCGCTGCTGTTGCTCAGCTTGTGGCCGGCGTCGTCGCCCCAGTCCCAGTCAAAGACGCGGCCGGGGGCCAGGGCGGCGTAGGCCGGGTCGGCGCTGTTGGCGGCGACGACGATGTACTCGCCCGGCGCGATCTGCGCCCCGTTGGGGAAGGTGTAGCTGATGGCGCTGATGGTGTAGCCGCTCAGGTCGGCCGTCGTCGCCCCGGCGTGGTATAGCTCGATGAACTCCCTGTCCGGTTCGGCCGATTCGGGCAGCGGGCGATAGTGGATCTCGTTGATCACGATGTCGGGCACGGGCGGAGGCGGCGGCTCGGCGTCGAAGATGGCCGTATAGGTCGCCGCGCCGGCCAGGGTGATGGTGATCTGTGGCGTTGTCTGGCCCGTCTCGGCCCAGCGGACGAACAGTTGTCCCGGCGCGGGCACGGCTGTCAGCGTCAGAGGCGTGTTCTTGAAGGCCAAGCCGCTGTAGCTGTCGGGCACGGGCACGCCGGCGACGACGATGTCGCCGGCCGCGCCGGCGGCTGTCGTCAGCAGCGCTGTGCCCGGTTTGCCGAGGTACTCGTTGAGATGGGTGATCACGAAGGCAGGGCGCTTTTGCAGGAAGGCCCGCATTTTGGTCAGCTGGGTGTTCCAGAAGCCCACGCCCTTGGGCAGCTTCCAGCGGGCGGTCTGCGCGGGCATGTCCGCGGCAATTGTGGCCGACATGTTGTTGAGCAGCCCGGTCATGCGCTCCGGCGCAAACGTGGTGTTCAGGTGGGCGGCAAAGCGCTGGGCGAACAGGGCGCGGAAGTCGGCGTTGCGGCTCAGCTGGATCAGGATGAGGCTATGATACGCCTTTGGCCCTTTCTTAGACATGGCCAGCCGTAAGGTGTTCTGGCCGACGCCATTGGCCATGTTGTTGCCGAAGGCCGTGTCGAGGTCGTGCAGAATCCACCGCCACTGGCTGCCGGGCGCGTAGGCGCGCCAGTAACGAACGTTGCTCTGCGGCCAGTCGGTGTTGGCGGCGTAGATCTCGGCGATCTGGTAGTCGATGTAGTTGGTCATGTCCATCTGCGTCTGCA
>DAOSMQ010000652.1:0-1406 GCA_035372725.1 Promineifilum sp. (SeqCode) | reverse complement strand
GTGCCGCTGCCGGAGAACGTCGCCGCCCATAGCTTCGGCGTCGTCTACACGACGCTGCTGCTGGCCGACCTGATCGAGGGGCCCATCGACCTGGCCGCGGCGTTGGCCCTGGCCGCGCTCCACGACCTGCCGGAGGCGCTGACGACCGACATTCCCACCCCCGCGTGGCGCTTCCTGCCCAGCGGCTCCAAGACCGACGCTGAGCGACAGGCCATGACCCACATCGCCGGGGAGGGGCCGGTAGGGACGCGCTGGCTGGCCTGGTGGGAAGAGATGCGGCGGAACGAATCGGCCGAGGCCCGACTGGTCCACGATGCCGACCGGCTCGACCTTTACCTGCAAGCCCACATCTACGAACTCCACACCGGCAACCGCCAGTTGGAGGAGTTCTGGCGCGTGGCCCACCGCTTCTTCTACCCCCAGGCTCAGGCCATCTACGACGAGTTGCGCCGCCGGCGCGACCCCTCGGCATTGGTGACCGAAGCGCCATTGCGCCCCTGAATGCTGAGCGCGCCTAGAGACCCTATTGGCAACTGTCCCGCCTTCGGGCAGAATAAGCCGCGGCCTATGCACAAACGAGCTCGCCTCCTGCCCCTCCTTCTGGCTCTGGCCGGGGCCGTCGCCCTGGCGCAGCCGCTGGTCTTGCTGGCGCAGACCCAGCCGACGCCTACTGCGGCGACGCCCACGTTGGCGACCGAGGCTGCCGCTACCCCCCCCGCCGCGGGCACGCCCGCGACCGACCCGGCCGCGTCGCCTGTGCCCCGCGTCCACGTTGTGGAGGATGGCGAGAATCTGACCACCATCGCCGCTGACTACGGCGTGACGGTTGAGGACATTCTGGCCATTAACAACCTGGCCAACGGCGACTTGCTGCAAGTCGGGCAGGAGCTAATCATCCCCGGCGGAACAGGCGAGGCCATTGCCACGGTCTACACCATTGCCGCGGGTGATACGCTGGCCGGTGTGGCCGCAACCTTCAACACCACCCTGGCCGACGTGCTGGCCACCAATCGCCTGATCGCCGCCGACCTGCCGCTCATCGTCGGCCAAACGGTGCCGGTCATTAGCCGGACAGGGTCGGCCTCGCCGCGGCCGGTGACGGGGCGGCCTTACCTGGTGACCCCCGGAGACACGCTGTTGACCGTGGCCGCGGCCCACAACCTGGCTCCCGCGGCTCTGCGCGCGGCCAACAACCTGACTGGCGACTACCTCTTCCCTGGCCAGCGCCTGCGCCTGCCCGACGACACGACCACCTATCGCCACCTGCCGGAGGGCTGGCTCGACGTGCGCGTGACGCCGGCCTCGGTGGGGCAAGGCTCGACGGTGTCGGTCTACGTCGCCAACGTCTTGCCGGGCACGCCCGCCGGCCGGCACGTCTGGCGCCAGGGCACGGCCCGCCCGCGCGG
>DAOSMQ010000651.1:0-1409 GCA_035372725.1 Promineifilum sp. (SeqCode) | reverse complement strand
GGGCGACGTTGTGGCTGACGATGGACAGGGCCGTGGGCAGGAAGCGGTTGCGGCTGTTGAGCACAGCCGTGGCCACGCTGCCGACGGCCAGCACCAGCGGCTGGACGAGCATGACGCGCGTCAGCGTCACCGTCAGTTGGCTGGTCGTGGCGTCGAAGCCGGGGGCCAGCAGCGTGCGCACGAAGAAGGGTGTGAACAGACCGACGATGAGCACGACGAGGGCCATGAAGGCCAGCAGCGCCGTCAGCACCAGACTGACCAGCCGCCAGGCGGCCCGCTCGCCGTCGTTCTGCCGGGCGCTCAGCAGCACGGGGATCATGGCGCTGGACAGCGCCCCGCCGGCGATGAGGCTGAAGAGTGTGTCCGGCAGGCGGAAGGCGGCGTAGTAGGCGTTGGCCTCGGCGCTGACGCCGAATTGAGCGTTGAAGAGCACCTGCCGCACCGCCCCCAACGCCGCCGAGGTGAAGAACGAGACCATGAGAATGAAGCTGGCCTCGGCGATGCCGAACTCGCGGTTGAACAAGCCGCGCAGGCCGCCGGCCGGCCGCCGCGGGCGGATGATCTCCGTCCAGCGGCGCAGCGCCGCCGGGGCCGAGCGGATGGGTTCGAGCACGTCGGCCGCCAGGGGGAAGCCCATCCACGCGCTCTGAGCCAGGGCGGTGATGCCGCCCAGGCGGATGCGGCGGGTTTTGCCGGGAACCGCTGCGGATAGAGGGGCTGCCATTGTCATCGTCAGGTCCTTCTCCGGTTCTGAATCATGAACATCATACGGGCAAACCCGGCGGCCAGGCCAGACCAAACGGTGTCCAATTGCTGCTCAATTGGCCATTGACATTTGACGGCGGATGGCGACAATTCCTCTGTCTGGTCAAAAAGGGCTATGGGGGCCGAGGAGTGGATGGTGGCTGGCCTATCCCTTCATGAACGGTTGGAGCAGGCGCGCCGGCGGCAGTTCGTCGGCCGCGTGGGCGAACGTGACCGCCTGAGGGCGGTTCTGGGCGAGCCAGAGCTGCCCTTCTTCGTTCTGCACATTTTCGGGCCGGGCGGGCTGGGCAAGACCAGCCTGCTGCGCGAGTACGGCTACATCGCCCGCGAGCTGGGCATCCAGAGCGTCCTCCTCGATGGGCGCAACTTCGATGCTTCGCCGGTGGGTTTCCTGGGCGCGCTGGGCTATGCTCTCCACCTGCCGGCCGGCGGCGACCCGGCGGCCACCCTGGCCGAGCGCGGGGAGCGATTAGTCCTGCTGGTCGATACCTACGAGCTGCTCAACCCCATCGACAACTGGCTGCGCGAGGAGTTTTTGCCCGGTCTGTCGGGCAACGTCTTCGTTGTCCTGGCCGGGCGACAGCCACCGGCGGCGGCGTGGCGTATCGACCCCGGCTGGCAAACGATGCTGCGTGTGCTGCCCC
>DAOSMQ010000650.1:0-1409 GCA_035372725.1 Promineifilum sp. (SeqCode) | reverse complement strand
GACCACCTGGTGACCACCGGCGCGCCCCAGAGCAACCACTGCCGGCAGACGGCCGCCGCCGCGGCGCGCTTTGGCCTGGGGTGCAGTGTCGTCCTGCGCGGCCGCAAGCCGGAGGCCACGACGGGCAACCTGCTGCTCGACCACCTGCTGGGCGCGCACGTCTATTGGAGCGACGCCGGCGAATGTGGTGAGGCCGTCGCCGCGGTGCTGGCCGAGTTGCGCTCGCTTGGCCGGCGGCCCTACCTGATCCCCCTGGGCGGCTCCAACGTCGTCGGCGCGACCGGCTACGTGCTGGCCATGCGCGAACTGATGGCCCAACTGGAAGCGGAGCGTCTCAATGTCGATTTCATCGTCTTCGCCAGCAGCAGCGGCGGCACGCAGGCGGGCATCTCCCTGGGGGCGCACGTCTACGGCTATGGCGGGACGGTGCTGGGCATCAGCGTCGATCATCCCGCCGACGCCCTGCGTACGCAGGTGGCCGCCCTGACCACGGCCACAGCTGCGCACGTCGGCCTTGATGGTGTCTCCGTGGCCGAGCGCATCAGCGTCAACGACGACTACCTGGGTGAGGGCTACGCCCACGTTGGCGAGACAGAGCGCGAGGCCATCCGGCTGGTAGCCCAACTGGAAGGGATTCTCCTCGACCCGGTCTACACCGGCCGGGCCATGGGCGGTCTGATCGATCTCATTCGCTGGGGAGCCTTCACCCGTGGCCAACGCGTGCTGTTCTGGCACACGGGCGGCACGGCGGCGCTGCCGGCCTTTGCCGAGCGGCTACTCTAGCGACTCTGCCTGGCGAGGCGTCTATGATTCGTATCCCCCGTCATCTGAGCCAGTTCTTACTGCTGGCGGTGTTGTTATCGCTGGCTGCCTGCCGCCTGTCGGCGGCCGAGACTGCGTCGACGGCTACCGCCGCCCCGCCGCCGACCCCCATTGTCGTTGTGGCCACGCCCACGCCCCTGTCCGACAGCGACCTGCTGCCCATCGACATCGAGGAGCAGCTGATCACCAACCTTTATGAGCGCGTTGGGCCGTCAGTGGTGCACATCAGCTCGGAAGTGGTGACGATGGACTTCTTCTTCGGTCCCATGTCGAGCGAGGGCACCGGCTCCGGCTTCGTCTGGGACGCCGCCGGCCACATCGTCACCAACTACCATGTCGTCGCCGACGCCAACAAAATCGAGGTCATTTTCTCCGACAACCGCCAGGTGGAGGCCGAGGTCGTCGGCGTCGATCCGCGCAACGATCTGGCCGTGCTGCGCGTTGATCCGGGTACGGTCGCTGTGCCGCCGCTGCCGGTGGCCGCGGCCGACGATGTGCGCGTTGGCCAGCGGGCCATCGCCATCGGCAACCCGTTTGGCCTTGACCGGACGCTGACGACGGGTGTGGTCAGCGCGCTGGGCCGGCCG
>DAOSMQ010000649.1:0-1411 GCA_035372725.1 Promineifilum sp. (SeqCode) | reverse complement strand
GGCCAGGCTGTGGTCTTGCAGGCCGGGCACGATGACGTAGACCGTGCCGCGGTCGCCCACGGGGTCGGCGTAGGGCAGGCAGAAGCGGCCGTTGTAGGCCCGCAGGTCGGGGCGCAGGCCGGCGTGGAGTTGGATGACGGGGTGGTCGGCCGGGAAGGGGGACAGCCAGACCGGTTGCGCCGCGTCCAGCGCGCCGATGGCCTCGCCGATGGCGCGATAGTCGGCCTGGAAGTGGGCCGGCAGGTCGGGGTCGGCCGCCCAGACGACGAAGTAGTCGCGCCACGTGGCGACGGCGGTGTAGAGGAGGCCGAGGATGAGCGCGGCCGACAGTAAACGACGACCGACGGCGGACGACCGACCGCCGCCAGAAGGAAGTTGCGCGCCGTTGCCGAAAGATGGGGTATTGCTCTCCGTTGGCGAGCCGAGTTCTGCCGGCGACGTTTGTGTTTCGGCGGTCGGCGGTCGGCGGTCGGCGGTCGTCGCCAGCCACTCCAACGGCAGTAGCAGTCCCACCGAGACCAGCATCATCGCCGCCGGGAACGCGCCCAGGTAGCGCTTGGCCGTCGCCGCCTGGTCGGCCACCATCGCCGGGGCGGTCATCAGCGCCAGCCAGGCCAGCAGGAACAGATAGGGCGAGCGCCGAAAGCGCCACAGGGCGACGACGATGCCGATGACCAGACCCACGGAGAGGAACGGGTTGAGCGACGGCCGGCCGGGGATGGTGAATTGCGGGTCGGTGTCGCCGCGGAGGCTGTAGGTCAGCAGCGCCGTCGTCGCCTGCCGGGCGAGCTGGCCGAGTTGTTGGCCCGGCGGCAGGTCGGCTTGCAGGACAGTGGCCTGCTGGATGCGGACGGAGAGCGCGCCGGGGTGTTGCCAGGCGTAGACGCCCAGCGGCAGGGCCACGACCAGCGCCGCGGCGGCCACCAGCAGCACCGCGACCGTGTCCGCCCGCGTCCAGCGCCGCCGCTGGAGGGCGCGCAGCCCAAAGGCCACGGCGACCAGCACGGGCAGCAGCCGCGCCGCCTGATAGGTGTAGAGGCTGAGGCCGAGCAACGCCCCGGCCAGCAGGTAACCACGACCGCCACCCGCCCACGCCGCCGGCCGCGCCTCGGCCGCCCCAAAGCCACGCCACAGCGCCCAGACGATCAGCGCGGCGAACAGCGGCACAAGGATGACCCGCAGGCCGACGCGGCTCCAGTTCAGATGCCAGTAGGACACGGCCGACAGGTAGGCGGCCAGCAGCGGCAGCCAGGCCAGCCAGCCCCGGCGCGATCCGGCGAATAGCGCCCGCGCCGCCAGCCACACCGCCGGGATCGTGGCGATGCCGGCCAGCGCGCTGGCCAGGTGGATGCCATACGCGCCGGGGCCGGTGACGCGATAGGCCAGGGCGACGAGGTAGCTGAACAGCGGA
>DAOSMQ010000648.1:0-1421 GCA_035372725.1 Promineifilum sp. (SeqCode) | reverse complement strand
GGCCTTCCTCGCCGAGCGCTTGGATCCTGGGCTCCCCCCGCCCCCGGCGGCCGAGATCGCCGCCGTTCGGGCCGCTCAGTGGCATATGCTGCTGGGCTTCTTTCTGTTTGTCGCCGCCTGCGTCGCCCTGTTCTTCGTCGCCATGTTCCGGCCTGACGTGCCACCATCCACTGACATCGACCCATTGGTGGAGGCGGAGGAGCTTGTTTGCTATGCGAAGGGGTGAACTAGGCGCAACCTTACTGGTACTGGCCCTGGGATTAGGTGCGGTTCTGGTCGCCGGTGCGCGCTCGGCCGCTGGCCGGATGCTCGACCTGGCCGAGTACCGGGCGCGCTCCCCCTACTACCAGGCGGCGGCCCTGCGGGCGCAGATGGCCGGCGACGACAGTTCCAGCAGCGCCTGGGTCTTCGTCGCCCTGGCGGTGATAGTCCTGATTGTCATTGCCCTAGTGGCTCTGCGGCCGACCCTCCGCGAGTTCCGCCTCATGCGCCGCCGTTCGCACCGACCGCGCCGTCAACCGGTCGCGTCGCCGACGTTGCCCGCCCTACCCCGGTTGCCTGCGCCACGGCTGCCGGCGACCGGCGACGAGACTACTCCAGAACACTAGAGGTCGTCATGAAGACACTGGCGTGTTTGGCAGTGGTCATACTCCTGGCCGGCTGCGGCGCGTCGGCTGCGCCGGCGGGGTTTAGCGCGCCGCCGCCCACTGTTCCGGGCATGGACGCCGCCGCGGCGCGGGCGACGGTGGACGCCTGGATGGTCATTCAGGCGGCGACGGCCGAAGCGCAAGCACTCCAGACGCGGGAGGCCGCCTACGTCACGCGCGTCCATGAGGAGCAGGCTCAGGCCACAGCCGGGGCGGCCACGGCCACGTCACAGGCGCTGGCAGTGAGCGCCACGGCGATCGCCCAGCAGATGATGGTGGACGCTGCCACCGCCGACGCCGCCGGGATGCTGACGGCAACCAGTGTCGCCGGAACCGCCACGGCCGCGCCGGCGACGTCAACGGCCGTGTACCAGCTGACAGTTGACGCCCAGGCCGATGCCAACGTGCGCCTGGTTCAAGAGGACGCGGCGACGCGCATGGAACTGGAGCAGCGCCGGGCAGAGACCTCCTTGCGCTGGCTGCCGGTGCTCTACGGCGTCGGCATCTTCGCCCTGCTGGCGCTGGGCGTTGCCGGGCTGGCCTTCGTGTGGTTCCTCATCCACCGGGCGCGCTACACACTGCTCAACCCCGTTGTGGAGCTGCCCAACGGCGGCGCGCTGGCTCGCCTGCCTGACGGCCGCGGCGGCTTCGGCGCGCCGCAGCTGGCGACCATTACTGTTCCGGCCCGGCCGTCGAGTGCCCCCTTGCCGGCATTGCCCGCCCCCACGCCGCAACCCACCCCCCTGCCCTCTTTGGCCGGCGCGCACGTGCTAA
>DAOSMQ010000647.1:0-1424 GCA_035372725.1 Promineifilum sp. (SeqCode) | reverse complement strand
CTAGCCATCGACTTCGCCTCGCCCGTGCGCGCCGCCGCCGCCGGGCAGGCCGCGCGGCCGCTCTTTGGCGTGCCACAGGCCATCCCCGGCGGGCCGCACCTGCGTAAGGCGCCCTGCCAGTTCGGCTGGGACTGGGGGCCGCAGCTGCCGCCCATCGGCGTCTGGAAGGACATCCGCCTGGAAGGGGCCGACGGGGCGCGCCTGACCGACGTCGCCCTGCGCGGCGTCCTGAAGGATGCCCGCGGCGGGCCGGCTGAGGTGTCGGCGGCGGTGTCGGTCGAGCAATGGGCCACCGCGCCGCTGATGGCGCAATTGCGCGTCGTCGCGCCCGATGGCGAGGAGTGGCTGGCCGAAGCGCCCATCGCCGCCGGCAACGCCACCCTGCGCGTGGTCATCCCGCAGCCGCAACTGTGGTGGCCCAACGGCTATGGCGCGCAGCCGCTCTACTGCGCCGTGGTCACTCTGCGCGCTGGCGACGCCGTGCGCGACGAGCGCGCCTACCAGCTCGGCCTGCGCCACATCGCCCTGCGTCAGGACGAGGACCAATGGGGCCGCTCCTTCGCCTTCTGGGTCAACGGCGTGCCCGTCTTTGCCAAAGGATCGAACTGGATTCCAGCCGACTCTTTCCCCACCCGCCTCACCGCCGACGCGCTGGAGACGCTCATCCGCGCCGCGGCAGAGACCCACCAGAACATGCTCCGCGTCTGGGGCGGCGGCTTCTACGAGGACGAGCGCTTCTACGACCTCTGCGACCGCTACGGCATTCTCGTCTGGCAGGACTTCGTCTTCGCGTGCAGCATCTACCCGCTGGACGAGCCGGCTTTCCTGGACACCGTTCGCGCCGAGGTCGAGCAGAACATCGCCCGGCTGCGCCACCGGGCCAGCCTGGCGCTGTGGTGCGGCAACAACGAGATCGAGTGGGGCTGGGCCGATTGGGGCCTGGATCGGCCGGAAAACGCCCCGCTGAAAGCCGCCTATGACCGCTTCTTCCACCACACCCTGCCGCAGTGGTGCGCCGCGGCCGACCCGGACACGCCCTACTGGCCCAGTTCGCCCTCGTCGGACACGCCCTTCCAGAACCCCAACGGCCAGCGCCAGGGCGACGCCCACTACTGGGACGTCTGGCACGGCCGCAAGCCCTTCACCGCCTATCGCGACCAGTATCCGCGCTTCATGTCCGAGTTCGGCTTCCAGGCATTGCCGCCGCTGGCGACCATCCGCACCTATGCCGACGAGGTCGACTGGAACATGACCGCCTACGTCATGGAGCAGCATCAGAAGAACGCCAGCGGTAACAGCCTCATGGTCGGGCAGATGCTGGATACCTTCCGGCTGCCGGAGGGCTTCGACGCGCTGGTCTACCTGAGCCTGGTGTTGCAGGCGGAGGGCATCCGCTATGGCGTGGAGCACTGGCGACGCCACCG
>DAOSMQ010000646.1:0-1424 GCA_035372725.1 Promineifilum sp. (SeqCode) | reverse complement strand
TTCGCCCCATTTTGAGATACCCTACAGTCCTGCCGAGGAGGTCTTATGCAACGCTGGGAATACCTGGTGCGCGTCTTTGAACTCAACAAGGACGATGGGGTCGTCGTCGATTACGTCACCCAGATGTACCCCGACCGTAGCTGGAAGGAGCTGCCCGAATATGACCCCCTGACGCTGGAGGCGTGGCTGAACCAGGCCGGTCAGGAGGGTTGGGAGCTGGTCAAGGTCGAGGGCGTCAGCGCGCAAGGCAAGAGAGGGGACGTTGGCGTGGCCTATCCGCCCTCCTACCCGGGCTGGTTCCACCACTATCTATGCGTCTTCAAGCGACTGAGGAGCGAGTGAGCGCCGCGCCAACAGCCGTCGAGCGGGCGACACGGCCGCGCCTGGGCCTGGTGCTGGGCGGCGGCGGGGCGCGCGGGCTGGCCCACATCGGCGTGCTGCGCGTGCTGGAGCGGGAGAACATTCCCATCGCCTGCATCGCCGGCACGAGCATGGGCGGGCTGATCGGCGCGCTCTACGCCGCCGACGTACCCATCGACCGGGTCGAAGCGGAGGTTGTGCGCCTGAGCCGGGTGACGGAGCAAATGCGGCTGGTCGATTTCGAGCTGTCGGCCGCCGGGCTGAGCGTGCGCGGCCGGCGCATCTACAACATGCTGGCCGAGCTACTGGGCGAGGGGCTGACCTTCGCCGACCTGCGGCTGCCGCTGGCCATGGCCGCCGTGGACATCCGCACCGGCCGGTCTGTCACCCTGCAGGGCGGGCTGGTCATCGACGCCGTCCGGGCGACCATCTCCATCCCCGGCATCTTCACGCCCGTGGACATGGGCGACTACCGGCTGGTGGACGGTGGCGTGCTCGACAATGTGCCCGTCGACGTGGCCCACGCGCTGGGGGCGACCCACACTGTCGCCGTCGATGTCCTGCCCAGCTTTAGCCGCAACCGGCCCGGCGTGGCCCCGGTGGAGACAGGGTTGCAACTGGCCTTCGCGCCGCAGCAGTTCGCCGAGGTCTATCACGTGCTGATGATCATGATCGCCGCCGTCACCGAGGCCCAGTTGCGCCAGTTCCCGCCCGATCTGCTCATCCGGCCGGTCTTGTCGCCCCACGTGACGCTGCTGTCGGGCTTCAACCGGGCCGACGAACTCATCGCCGCCGGCGAGACGGCCGCCGCGGCGGCCCTGCCGGCGATTCGCGCCCTGCTGGCGGGCGAGATGGAACACGAAACCAGCGACGCGACGTAACCCGCGCCCTCGCGGCCGGCGCGCCGCCGGGGCAATCACCAGGGGCGCGTGTAGCTGCCCAGACCAAAGGAGCCAAATATGAGCGAGTATCCTCTTGAGAAGCATTATCTGACGGCCAACGTGATCCGCGGGCTGGCCATGGATGCCGTCCAGCGGGCGGAGAGCGGCCATCCCGGCCTGCCG
>DAOSMQ010000645.1:0-1437 GCA_035372725.1 Promineifilum sp. (SeqCode) | reverse complement strand
CAAGGACTGGCCGCTGATGATCGCCGTCGGCGAGGAGACGCGCTACGTCGGTGACGTCCTGGCCGAGGTGGTCGCCGCGACGGAAGCCGCCGCTCGCGCCGCCGTGGCCCTCATCGCGGTCGAGTACGAGGTGCTGGAGCCAGTGACCGACATGCACCGCGCCCTGGAGCCAGACGCGCCGCTCATCCACGCCGGTGGCAATCTCCTCTCGCGCACCGCTTTTGTCCGTGGCGACATGGACGCGGCGCGGGCCAAAACCGCCTACACGGCCACGGGCATCTTCCAGACCCAACGCATTGAGCACGGCTACATGGAGCCGGAGTGCGCCATCGCCGAGCCGCTGCGCCAGCCGCGCCCGACCGACGCCCCAACCGAGCCGCCCAGCGAAGCCGACTTGGAGGAGGTCTTCGCCGACGGGCAGGCCGACGACGTGCCAGAGACGGCTTTGCCAGTCATCCGCGTCCTTTCCCAGAGTCAGGGCGTCTATGACGACCAGGTGCAGATTGCCTCGTTGCTGGGCCTGCCACTGGAAGCCGTGCGCGTGATCCTTGTGCCCAACGGCGGCGGCTTTGGTGGCAAGGAAGACATGTCGGTGCAGGGGCACGCGGCCCTGATGGCCTATCTGACCGGCCGCCCGGTCAAGGTCGGCCTGACGCGCGATGAGTCTATTATCATGCACCCCAAGCGCCATCCCATCTGGATGGACTACACCGTGGGCTGCGACGCCGCGGGCAAGCTGACCTACGTCAAGGTGAAGTTCGTTGGTGACACCGGCGCGTATGCCTCCGTGGGCATGAAGGTGCTGGAGCGCTCGGCCGGCCACGCTACCGGGGCCTACCAGGTGCCCGCTGCCGATGTCGAGGCGCTGGCGGCCTACACCAACAATATCCCCTGCGGGGCCATGCGCGGTTTTGGCGTCAATCAGGCCATCTTCGGGCTGGAAAGCTGCCTTGATGACCTCTGCCGGCAGGGCGGCTTCGACCGCTGGCAGTTCCGCTATGACAACGCCCTTCAGAACGGCGACATGACCTCTACCGGGCAGGTCATCGAAGGCGGGGCGGGCGTGCGCGAGACGCTGCTGGCCGTGCGCGACCAGTTCTACGCCGCCAAATACGCCGGCCTTGCCTGTGGCATTAAGAACACTGGCGTCGGCAACGGCATGCCCGACGCCTCCCACGTCCGTATTACCGTTGTGTCGGCCGACCGGGTGATCATCGACCACGGCTGGACGGAAATGGGCCAGGGCGTCCACACCATTGCCGTGCAGACGCTCTGCCAGGAGACGGGCATCGACCCGCGCATCGTCCGCGTGCGCGTGGACACGGCCTCGCGGCAGGAGGCGGGCATGACCACCGCCTCGCGGGCCACGTCGCTGGTCGGCAACGCCGTCATCAACGCCGCGGCCAAGCTGCGCGAAGACCTCAAGACCCACACGCT
>DAOSMQ010000644.1:0-1447 GCA_035372725.1 Promineifilum sp. (SeqCode) | reverse complement strand
TCGGGGTTGAGGGTAAGATATTTAACAGACAAGGGAATGAACGGAGGCCCTACCTAACCGCATCATCAGCGGTGCAGGGCGTCTGGAAAAAAAGAGAAGTGGCGTCACGCTTCAGGGGGAGAAGGAAGGAGGGACAAAATCGCTCGTGACGCCACTTGCAAGGAGGGAAGTCCGTCAAGATTTAGTGTAGGGTGACTTGCTTACAATGAATATTACGACTTCTACGCGATTGCCAATTTAACCAATTGATCCTCCTTTTGCCCGTGATTAGGTACTATTGGGGTCGCAATGGCTCGACCTCTCCCTGACTCGCCTGGCCCGGCCGGCGCGCCGCGCTCGCCTGCCCCGTGGTGGCTGGCAGTTGCCGCCACGATCGCCGTGAGCGCTGTGCTTGTCGCGCTGCTGAGCACCGGCCTCTGCCCGTGGCCGTCGCTGTGTGGCCGGATCGAAGCCGTCGATGTCGCCCAGGCGCGGCTGGACACGGCCCTGCCCGCGCCTCAGGGGCCGCTGGTCGTCGAGCAGAGCTTCATCCCCCAGCACGACGGCCTGACCTCGGTCGAACTGCTGCTGCTGCGCCACGAGGGCCACCCCCCGGATGAAGCCACTTTCGAGGTAGCGCTGCTGGACGACAGCGGCGCGGTCGTGGCCTTCGACAGAACATCCATCGTCCGGCTGAGCCACAACCAGAGCTTCACGCTGGCCTTCCCGCCGCAACGCGCCTCCGCCGGCCGCCGCTATACCATCCGGCTCAGCGGCAGCGCCGGCAACGTCGTCTCCGCCTGGGGCTACTCGCTCGATGTCCTCAGCAGCGGCGCGTTGGCGCTCGCCGGCGGGGCGCTGGAGCAGCCGCCCACGACCGCGGCGCGCGACTTGCGCTTCAGCACACGCTATGCCCTGACCGGCGGCGAGGCGCTGGCCGCCGCCGTCCGCCCGCTGCGCGACGCAGGACGATTGCTGCTCGCGGCGGCGCTGCTCCTGCCTCTGCCGGGCGTATGGTTGCTGCTGCTCTTCCGGCCGCGCCGCTGGGACCTTCCGGCCAAACTGGGCGCGGCCCTGGCGCTGGGCATCGCTGCCTGGCCAGTGGTCTGGCTATGGCTGACGCTGGCCGGCGGCCATTGGTCGCGCCCCTCCCTCTGGGCCGCCGTCGCCCTCGGCTGGGCCGGCGCTGGCGCTCTGGCGCTCTGGCGCTGGCGGCCGCTCGCCGACCGCCGCCGGCTGACTACTGAAGATAGACTACAGTCCACAGACCACCGGCCGCTGGCCGCCGACCGCCGACCGCCAACCACGGCCCACTGGCCACTGCCCCACTCTCTTCTCCTCCTCCTCCTAGTCGCCTCCCTCGCTCTCCGCTCTGTCGCCATACGCGACCTGGCTTTTCCACCCTGGGTCGATGCCAGCCGCCACGCGCTCATCACCGCCGTCATGGTCAGCACCGGCCGCGCACCCG
>DAOSMQ010000643.1:0-1453 GCA_035372725.1 Promineifilum sp. (SeqCode) | reverse complement strand
TACATCGGCGTCGTCGGCCAGTTCAGCGACATGGACCCGGCCAGCCTGACGACCGACTTCATCGGTTGGGAGATCAAGAACAACACCATGAGCGGCCTCTACCGCTTTAACGCCGACAACCAGCTACAGCCGCTGCTGGCCGCGGCGCTGCCGTCGGTGTCAGAGGATAAGCTGGAGTACACGATCCCGTTGCGGGCCGGGCTGCGCTTCCCCGATGGCTCGGAGTTTACCGCCGACGACGTCAAGTGGTCGCTCAACCGCGCCGGTGGGCTGGGCAACTTCCTGGTCAACACCTATCTGAAGGATAGCAACGGCGACAACTTCGCCGACGAGGACGCGGTGCAGGTCATCGACCCGACGACGGTCAAGATCATCGTCAAGGAGCCGACGGCGGCCTTTCCGGCTATCCTGACCGCGCCGCCCTTCTTCCCCATCAGCAGCGAATGCTACAGCGACGCCGGCGACCCCAGCAGCACCTGCGGCGGCATTGGCCCGTACACCATCGCCAACTGGGCACTGAACGACCGCATGCGCCTGCGGGCCAACCCCGATTGGCCGGGCGAGCCACAACCCGCCTTCGAGAACATCACCGTCAAGTTCTACCCCGACGCCGGCTCCATGCGCCGCTCGCTGGTCGAGTTCCGCTCGGTCGATCTGGCCTGGACGGGGCTGACTTTCAACGACTTCACCGAGCTGTCGGCTCTGGATGCCGACGGCAACGGCGCGAACGACTACACCGCCTGGGTGGGGCCATCGACCTTCAAGAGCTACATCATCTTCGAGCAGACGACTGCGCCGTGGGACAGCGAGCGTGTGCGCCAGGCAGCGGCCTTGGCCATCGACCGCGAAGCCCTGGCGGCCGTGTTCAACGGGGCGCGACTGCCGCTGCTCAGCCCCGTGCCCGACGACATCCCCGGCCACCTGGCGACGATGCCCGCCCGCGACCTCGACCGGGCGCGCGAGTTGCTGCGGCAGGAGGGCTACACCGCTGAGAAGAAACTGCCCATCACTCTGTGGTACGTCAACGACGGCCGCTACAGCGCCGTGGAGGAAACCTACGCCAACACCATCAAGGCCCAGCTAGAGGAGACGGGTGTCTTTCAGGTTGAGATCGCCGGCGCGGGTTGGGACGAGTTCCGGCTGCAGATCTCGCAGTGCGCCTACCCGACCTACCTGCTGGGCTGGCCGTCGCCGGGGCAGCCGACGAGCTACCTCGACGCGACCAGTTGGACCGACTTCTTCGTCACCAACACCAACCGCGTCTTTTGCTCTAACTACGAGAGCGAGGAGATGACCGAGTTGGTGGCCGCGGCGCGGGGCGAGTTGGATGACGGGGCGCGGCTGGAGGCCTACGGCCGCATCCAGCAGCTATGGGCTGAGGAGTTGCCGACGCTGCCCCTGACGCAAGAGCCGCGGCGGGCCATCTCCCTGCCGACCATCGACGGCGTGCGCA
>DAOSMQ010000642.1:0-1463 GCA_035372725.1 Promineifilum sp. (SeqCode) | reverse complement strand
AGGATCCGGCCCAATACACTATCGTCAGCAGCGATGGCGTCATTCTGCGCGCGGCCCAGCGGCGGCGCGTGCCCACGCAGCGGTCGGAGCAGTTCGCCACGACCATGGTCAACGAGCGCACCTTCCCCTCAGCGACGCCGCCAGCGGCCGATGCCCACAACAACCCCCGCCTCAGCCCCAACGAGGTCAACGAGTGGCTGGAACTCTTCGGCCCGGAGCCGGAGACAAAGCCCGCCCGCCCCTTGCGCCAACCCAACCCGCCCACCCCCGCGCCCCCACCCCCGCCGAAGAAGAAGAACAAGGACGAAGACGACGATCTGGCCGAGTGGCTGCGGCTCTTTGGCTACAAAGAGTAGTGCCCAGCGACGCCCGACCTCAGAGGTCACTGGCCAACTGGGCACTGTCCACTCCCCTACTCCCCCATCTGACCTGCCAATGAACACCTTTTGGCCTGTCAATTGAGCGCCGGCGGGGCGTATGCTCTCACTCAGTTGGAGACATCACAATCGTTTTGCAGGAGGTCCTTCATGAATGAGAACACCGTCCGTTGGGTCATGCGCGCCGATGGCATCTTCAATATGCTGGCTGGTTTGTTGTTACAGTTCAACCTGACGGGCATCCTGACGGCCCTGGGCTGGCCACCGCCAGCGCCAGAGACGCGCGTCTATGCGCTGGTGCTCGGCTCAGCGCTCATTGGGCTGTCGCTGACGATCTGGGTGGCGTCGCGCCGGCCGTCGCGCGCCCGCGAAGCGCTCATCATTAGCATCATCACCCACCTGCTGGCCGGGCTGTCGATTCTCTATGAAATCTTCATCGCCGGCATCCCCCTGCCGTCGCCGTGGCTCTTGCCGGCGGCCGTGGGCGTGCAGGTGCTTTTCGTCCTGGGCCAGCTCTATTACCTGTTGACCGCCCGGCCGGCCAACGCCTACAGTTAGCCAGCGGCTAGGCTTCCAGGTTGCCGATCTCCCGCAGCCACAGCCGCCCAGTGACTTCCTCGATGCCGGAGCGCAGGTGGCGGCGGTAAGTGCTGAACGGGAGATCGAGCACCTCCGCGGCCTGTTCCTGGGTGGCCGCCGGTTGCAGGTAGGTGTGGTAAAGGGCGCGGTGGAACTTGACCAGCTTGGGCGAGTCTTGCAAGCTCTCGGCCGCCTCGCGCAACAGCTTGCGCAACGCGGCGATGCGCGCCGCCGCAGTCGTGTCTGTGCCCGCCTGGCCCAGCACCAGCCGCGAGCGCAGCAGCGGATTGGCCAGCAGCGCCGCCGTGTCGGTGTAGTCGCGCAGGGCGTCGCGTACCGCTGTGGCAAACTCGGCCTCGCTGAGGACGATGATCGGCTCGGCTGCCGGGCGCGCCGCCGGCCGGCTACCGACGCTCAATTCCCGCTCGGCCAATAGCTCCAGCCAGGCCAGCGGCGGCGTCACCCGCCAGTCGTGACCATAGACGCCATAGTGCCGGCCGCCAATGG
>DAOSMQ010000641.1:0-1488 GCA_035372725.1 Promineifilum sp. (SeqCode) | reverse complement strand
CCGGCCACGGCGATCCACGTCGTCGCCGGCTGGGCGCCGGCCGGGAAGGCGGCCAGCAGCGCCTCGCGGATGGCCCGCACGTCGCCCTCCCCCTGACGGACAATGTAGAGCCGCAGCGAGACGACGTCGGCCAGCCCGCCACCAGCGGCACCCACAGCCCGCTCGACGTTGGCCAGCGCCCGCCGCGCCTGTTCGCCCATGCCGGCGCTGCCGATGTCCTCGTTGGCGTCCCAGGCCACCTGCCCGGAGCAGTAGACCGTCCGCCGCCCGGTGGCGACGACGACCTGAGAGAAGCCGTAGCGCGTGCTGTCGAACAGCGCCGGCGGGTTGATGCGGGTATGGGTCATTGTTCCTCCTTAGCGGGTCTACTTCTCCTCGGGGCTGAGCAGCAACTCCATAAACATGGTGTCCTCACTGTCATTGTAGGGCGGGATGTCGTGGAAGCCGAGACGCTCGTAAAAGCGAATGGCGCGACCCTGCTCCACGCGATCGGTGATCAACCACACCCGCTGATAGCCGGCCGCGCGGGCAAAAGCCAGCAGTTCCTGCGTGATGCGGTAGCCGATGCCGCGGCCGTGATACGCTTCCAGCAGCCACAGGCGCTTTAGCTCGGCTGTCGTCTCGTCCAGCGGCCGGATCGCCCCCGTGCCGATGAACCGTTCACCATCGAGGGCCACCAGAAACGTGCCCCGCGGCGGGCCGTAGACGCGCGGCCAGTCGTCCACGTCGGTCAGCAGCGTCCACCAACGGGCGATAAAGCCCTCGGGGTCGTCTGGGCCGAACATGGGCGCGGCGACACTCAGGATGACGCGCTTGGCGTCGTCGAGATCGGCCGGCTGCATCGGCCGGATGATGACGCTCACCGGCTCACGTCCAGGACGTAGCTGACCTCGTGCTCCACCGGCTTGAAGCCCAGCGCCCGGTAGGCGTCGATCGTCGCCGCGGCGTCGCCCCACGACTCCAGGCGAATGGGCCGCGCCGCCTGCGCCCGCAGCCAGTGGGCCGCCGTCAGCGCCAGCGGCACGTGCAGCCCGGCGGCGCGGTGGTCTGGGGCCACGCCCGGCTGGTCGAGGATGTGGGGCGCGCGGGGGTGGGCGTCGAGCGGGAAGGCTCGGGCGCGGCATTCGCCCACGGCCGCGCCACCGGCGTCGAAGACCAGAAAGATGCCGCGCGGGTCGAATTCGGTCAGCACCTCGGCCATGTGGGTCTCATCGACCAGGCCGGGCGTGTTCTCCCAATGGCCCCACAGGTCGCCAAAGACGCGGTTGTTGAGCGCGGTATAGAGGGGCAAGTCGTCCACTTCGGCATAGGTTCGCACCGAGTAGCCGGCCGGCCAGACCGGCGCGGGCAACTCGGCCTCGACCGGCAGCTTCAGCGCCCACACGTCGCCGCGGAAGCGATAGCCCTGCGACAGCAGAAAGCGCAGCGCCGTCTGGTTGCCGGCGTCCACCTCGATAGCCAGGTCGCGCGCGCCCTGCGCCGCCGCCC
>DAOSMQ010000640.1:0-1490 GCA_035372725.1 Promineifilum sp. (SeqCode) | reverse complement strand
GCCGCCGTTGGGGTTCGGGCGGGTGGTGGGAGCGAGCGTCGCCGTGGGCGTGGCGGTGGGGGCCTCAGTCGGCGTGGCCGTCTCGGTCGGCGCGAGCGTCGCTTCCTCGGTGACAGCCGCCTGGGTCACCGCGTCCGGCCCTCCGAACACCTCCGGGGCCAGGGCGAGATAGGACGCGCGGTCAGCGCGGGCCGGCGGCGCGGCGAAACCATCGCCGCCGATGACCGACTGCTGGCCATTGCGCAGGCGCAGGACAGCCGTGTCCTCGGCCCCGCTGACATCACAGCTACCGTCCAAACAGGCCACCTCGAAGCTCAGCCGGCCGGGCAGCATGTTGACGCCCATCGCGCCCGGGCCGAGAAGGGCGGCCCGGCCGTCGAGGGCGCTGGTTAGCTCGATCCCGTCCGTGTGGCCCCAGGCCAGCACCCGCCCCTCTTCCACGGTGACGAACGGCACGCCGGCGCGGTCGGCGGTCAGACTGATCTCCGCGCCCTCATCCAGGTAGAGCCGCGTGCCATCGGGCAGCACCAGTTGCAGCCGCCCCTCGCCGACGGCGACGTTGACGGTGCGATTTAGTTCCAGCGGCAGGGCAGTGTCGTTGGGCAACGGCTGGGCCGACCCGCCATCGACCCGATAGCTGGCCGCGCCGGCTTCGACGACGCGGGCCGCGCCGGCGATGGGCGGCAGCTCGGTCGGCAGAGGGGTGTCGGTGGGCGCGGGCGTGGCCGTGGGCGCTTCCGTGGCGACTTCCGTCGGCGCGACGACAGCCACTGGCGTGGCCTCCGGGGCTGCGTCGGGCCGCAGGAAGAAGAACGCCGCCGCGCCACCGATGATCAGCAGCGCCAGCAGCCCCAGCAACAGCGGCAGCCGGCTCTTGCCCGCCGGGGCAGGCGCGGCCACGGGGCTGCCCGCCTCGCGGACGATCGGCGGCTGGGGCGCGGCGACCGCAGGCGGGGCCCCCGCCTGCGTGCGCATGACCGCCGTCTTGTAGAGCTGGTTGGCGTCGCGGTAGCCGGCGTCCGCGGCGACGACGCGGCCGAGGAAATCGACCGCCGTCGGCCAGTCGCCGCGCTCGTAGGCGTAGCGTCCGCTGTCGTAGTAGCTTTGCAACTGCTGCGTCTGGGCGGCGACTGCGCCCGGCGTGGCCGCCAGCCGCAGCGCCTCGATGAAATCGCTGACGCTGGCGAAGCGGTCTTCCGGCCGCTTGGCCAGCGCCCGTCGCAGCGTAGCCGACACGCCCGGCGGCAGCGACTTATCAATCGTGTGGATGTCGGGCGGCGGCTCGTGGACGTGCTGGTACATCAATCCGTGGATCGTCTCGGCGGCGAAGGGCACTCGTCCGCTGAGCGCCTCGAAGGCGACCACGGCCAGGCTATACTGGTCGGAGCGGCCGTCGAGCGCCCCGCCGGTGAACTGCTCCGGACTCATGTAGGCCGGCGTGCCCATGAAGCTGTTGCCGGTCAGATTCGTCGTCGCATCGACGACCTTGG
>DAOSMQ010000639.1:0-1492 GCA_035372725.1 Promineifilum sp. (SeqCode) | reverse complement strand
GAGTTCCAGGTCTGCTTCCACTTCCCGATCATGCCGCGGCTATACATGGCCCTGAAGGCGGCCGACAAGACACCCATCATCAACATCCTGGCCGACACGCCGCCCATTCCGGCGGGCACGCAGTGGATGACCTTCCTGCGCAACCACGACGAGCTGACGCTGGAGATGGTCACGCCGGAGGAACGGCAGTGGATGTGGGCCAATTACGCCGCCGAGCCGCGCGCCCGGCTGAACCTGGGCATCCGCCGGCGGCTGCTGCCGCTGCTGGAGGGGGACAAGCGCCGCTGGCTGGCGCTGAACGCGATGTTTCTGTCGCTGCTGGGCACGCCCATCCTCTACTACGGCGACGAGATCGGCATGGGCGACAACATCTGGCTAGACGACCGCGACGGCGTGCGCACGCCGATGCAGTGGGCCGACGCGCCCAACGCCGGCTTCTCGACGGGCCGCAAGACCTACCTGCCGGTCATCGACCAGGCGCCCTATGACTATCGCCACGTCAACGTCGCCGCCCAGGAGAACGACCCCGACTCCTACCTGGCCTGGATGCGCTTGCTGGTGGCGGCGCGCCAATCGCAGCCGAGCCTGCGCAGCGGCGAACGGGAGTGGGTGGAGACGGGCGACGTGGCCGTGCTGGCCTACTGGCGGCGCGGTGTGGGCGAGCCGGTGCTGTGCGTCTTCAACCTGAGCGACGACCCACGGCCGGCCGGCATCGTTCCGGAGCGGGATATGCGCGACCTGCTCGCGCGCGAGGGGCGCGTCTATCCGGCCGGCCAGGCCATCGCGCTGGCTCCCTATGCCGCGCTGTGGCTGGTGGGCGCGGGCGCTTGAGGTGGGAGTGTCTGGCGTGGAGCCAAACCTGATCGACGAAACCTGGGCCGCTGAGTTAGCCGCCGGGCCGCTGGCGGGTCTGACGGCCCTGGAGCGCGACATCTTCCTGACGCGTCTCCGGCTATACTGGGCCGACGCGCTGCGGCCGCTGCGCCGTCTCTACGGCGACCGGCCGGACTTCGACGACTGCTGCCGGCGGCTGCTGGCCATTGTCGCCGCGGGCTACGCCGCCCGGCCGGCCGAGTTGCGCCTGCTCGACTTGCAGCGCCAGGGCGAGCCGGACTGGTTCCAGCAGCCGTCGATGCTGGGCTACGTCGCCTACGCCGACCGCTTCGCCGGCGACCTGCGCGGTGTGGCCGCGCGCATTCCCTACCTGGTCGAGTTGGGCGTCACCTACCTGCACCTGATGCCTCTGCTGATGCCGCGCCAAGGCCCCAACGATGGCGGCTATGCTGTGGCCGACTACCGCGCCGTCAACCCGGCGTTGGGCACGATGGCCGACCTGGCCGCGCTGGCCGGCCAGTTGCGGGCCGAGGGTATCAGCCTGTGCATCGACCTGGTCTGTAACCACACCGCTAAGGAGCACGAGTGGGCGCGGCGGGCCGTGGCCGGCGACCCGACTTATCAGGCTTACTACCTGATGTATCCCGACCGCGCCGAG
>DAOSMQ010000638.1:0-1502 GCA_035372725.1 Promineifilum sp. (SeqCode) | reverse complement strand
GTTCGTCAGAGGGGTGGTTGCCGGAGGTGACGAAATGGTGGAAGGAGCCGATCAGGATGGGCACGACCGGGCAGGGGGCCACGCCCGCCTCGCGGAAGATGTGGTGCAGCCAGACGGCCGACAGTTCTACAGAGTGCTCCTGGCGGTGGTTCAACTCCTCGGCATAAGCCGCTTCTGGCCCCAGGGCTTCGGCCAAGCGGTCAATGAGGGCGCGATCGGTCGGCAGGACACCGAAGGGGGTGGCATAGGGCAGTGGCGTGGGGGTGATGCTGGCCGGGCCGCCGTAGTGGTCGGTGCCGAAGATGAGCACCAGATCGGCGGCCAACACGGCCGGCGCGGCCCGCCGCCACACGCGGGCATAGACGGGCCCGCCGCGCTGGTAGTCGATATGGGGCGAGACGATCCCTTGTCCTTGCCATTCAGCCACCGTAGCGCTGTCGCCGTGGCCATAGCCGCGCAGTTGCGCGCTTAGCTCGGCCGGCGCTGCCGGGTAGCTCAGCCCGGCCAGGGCCGGTGGGCGGAAGGGCTGAGCGCGGTAGACGTCTAACAACTCTTGCCGGCGCGCCTCATAGCGATCGTTGTGCAGCAGATAGGCGGCGTCGAGTTGGGCCAGGGCCTCGCTGATGATGTCGAAAGGCACGGGCACGCCAAGATCCTCGCTCAGGTCGCTTTGGAGCTGGCGCGGGCTGCGCGTGCCGTCGCACAGGGGCAGCATCTGGGCCAGGGCCGCCGGGAAAATGAGCTGCCGTTCGCCCAGCTGCCACGGGTCACGTAGCAGCCACATCGACTCGCCGTATTGCTGGACGGGCTGGAAGTCGAGCAGCCGCAAGTGCGGGTTGCTAATGGGCGTTGTCTGCTGGCCAATCACAAGGGCGATCCCCTGGGGGCGTTACGGGCAGGTGGCCGATCTGGCCGTGCCCAGCACCAGTTCGATGACCGGCTGGGCCGGGCCACAATAGAGCAGACGGCCCTGGTCATAGGCATCCAGGATCAGAAAGGTGCCGGCGCAGACCAGCAACAGGGCGATCAACAACCCACAGCCGATGAGCAGGCCGCGGCCACGGCGCGGCGCGACCGGATAGCTGGGTGGATAGACGGGTGGGGGCGGCGCGGCCGGCTGGACGTTCATGGGCGCAACAGCCGCCGGCGGAACGTAGGCCGGCACAGGCTGCTCGGCCGGGCGCGGCCATGCTGGCATCGCTGCCGGCGCGGCGGCCAGCATCTCGGTCGGCCGCTCGGACATATCCACCGGCGCGGGCGGAATGGGGGATGGGGCGATGACGGGGGCGACAAAGCGCAGACGCACCGTATCGCCCAGGTCGATGGTGTCGCCGTCTTGCAGCAGCGTCAGGTGGCCGATGCGCTGGCCATTGACGAACGTGCCGTTGGTGCTGCCGATGTCCTCCACGGCATAGCCGTCGGCGCGCCGCAGCACGCGGGCGTGGCGGCGCGAGACTTCCGGATCGGCCAGCACCAGTTCGTTACCGGCGCTGCGGCCGATG
>DAOSMQ010000637.1:0-1510 GCA_035372725.1 Promineifilum sp. (SeqCode) | reverse complement strand
CCCCGTCCCGGCGCTGCGGCCGTCGCTCGACCTATGCAAGCCGACAGGCGTGACACTCGACGCCAACAGCCGCGTCGTGGTCATGCTCGACCGCGGTGGCGTGGGCAAGGCGTTGGTAAGCCGGCTGGAGAAGCTTGGCGCGACGGCGCTGGTCATCGACGAGCCACCGACGGCCGAGGCGCTGGCGGCACAACTGGCCGCCTGGCTGGCCGACGGTCCCATCCAGGGCGTCTACTGGCTGCCCGCCCTCGACGCCGAACCGGCGCTGGAGGACATGGACCTGGCCACGTGGCGCGAACTCAACCGCGTGCGCGTCAAGAACCTCTACACGACCATGCGCGCGCTCTACGACGCCATCAGCGCGCCGGGCACGTTCCTCGTCTCGGCCACACGGCTGGGCGGCTTGCACGGCTATGGCCCCGACGGCGCGACGGCCCCGCTGGGCGGCGCGGTGACGGGCTTCACCAAGGCCTACAAGCGCGAGCGCGGCGATGTCCTCGTCAAGGCCGTCGACTTCGAGGCGGGTCGCAAGACAGCTGCCCCGGCCGACGCCCTTATTGCTGAGACGCTGACCGACCCCGGCATCGTCGAAGTCGGCTATGCTGGCGACGACCGCTACACCGTCACGCTGGCCGAGCAACCAGCGGCCGACGGCGGCGAAGGCCTGACTCTGAATAAGGACAGCATCTTCGTCGTCACCGGCGCGGCCGGCGGCATCACCAGCGCCATCGTTGCCGACCTGGCCGCGGCCAGCGGCGGTACGTTCTATCTGCTGGACCTGGTGCCCGAACCGGCTCAGGACGACCAGCAGATCGCCCTCTTCCGCCAGGGTAAGGATGCCCTCAAAGCGCACCTCATCGCCGCGGCTAAGGCCAGCGGCGAGAAGGTTACTCCGGCGCAGATCGACAAGCAGATCATGGCCGTGGAGCGCAACGAGGCCGCCCTGCGGGCCATCGAGGCGGTCGAGGCCGCCGGCGGCCGGGCCTACTACCGCAACGCCAATCTGCTCGACGGGCCGGCCCTGACCGCCATCGTCGACGAGATTCGCGAGCGCCACGGCCGTATTGATGTGCTCGTCCATGCTGGCGGCATCGAGATCAGCCGCAGCCTGCCGGACAAGGACTACAATCAGTTCAGCCTCGTCTTTGACATTAAGGCCGACGGCTTCTTCAGCCTGCTGAACGCGGCCAAGGGCCTGCCCATCGGCGCGACGGTGGCCTTCAGCTCGGTCGCCGGGCGCTTCGGCAACAACGGCCAGACCGACTACAGCGCCGCCAACGACCTGCTCTGCAAGTTGACCAGCAGCCTGCGCCGTTGGCGGCCGCAGACGAAGGGCCTGGTCATCGACTGGACGGCCTGGGGCGAGATTGGCATGGCTACCCGCGGCTCTATCCCGCGCATCATGGAGATGGCCGGCATCGATATGCTGCCGCCGTCGGCCGGCGTGCCCACGGTGCGGCGCGAGCTGGTAGCCGGCTGCACGGGGCCCGCGTCGGGCCGGCCGTCCTGC
>DAOSMQ010000636.1:0-1527 GCA_035372725.1 Promineifilum sp. (SeqCode) | reverse complement strand
GAGTAGCGCCCCTTGACGCCGCAATCGGCCGGCGCGCCGCGCGTCGGGTCCACGTCGATGCGCAGGATGGAGCCGAAGATGGTGTCGAATCTCTGGGAATGGTTGTTGGGGTCGCCGGGCACGCCCCACGGGTCATATGGGTCCGGCCCGCCGTCACCGATGGGGATGTAGAGGTAGCCGTCCGGCCCAAAGGCCAGGTCGCCGGCGTTGTGGACGGCGCTCAGGTTGCCGGCGGCGTCCTTGTCCGGCTTGCGCTCAAAGATGAGGGGCACGAAGGTCGTCGGGTTGACCTTGTTGGGGTTCGTCGCGCTCAGGGTCACGCGGGTGACGGTGAGCGTGCGCGGCGTCGTGTGGGCGAAGTAGATGTAGGGCGTAGCCGGGTAGTTGGGGTGAAAAGCCAGGCCGAGGAAGCCCTGCTCGAAGTCGTTCTCATTGCCGTCGCTGCCCAACTGCACCAGATGGCGCGCATCCATGAACAACTCCGGCGCGACCGTGCCGTTGGGGTAGACGATGTAGACTCGCCCCTCGCGGTCGGCGACGAACAGGCGCTCGTCGCCGGCGTTGGCGATGTCGGTGATGGTGATGCTGCCCAGATCGACCAGGGGCGAGACCTCGAACACTGGCGGCGCGGCCACGCGCACCAGCGGCATAAAGATCCTGTTCGGCCCGGCGGCCGCGCGCGCTCCGGGCGCGGCCAAAAGGACGACGACAGCTAACAGGCACAGCGCCAACACCGGCCACAGCCGGCGCGCGGAGGAGGAGGATGTGGTCATGGATGGTTCTCCTTGCAGGGCCGGCCGGTCGCCCGCGGGCGACCGGCCGGCGCGGTTGATTCTGTCCTTGTGCATTCTATCACAACTGGCGGCCTACTCCAGTTCAACGACCAGCGGCGCGGCCACCAGCCCCTTCAGCCCATAGTGGTTGTCGAAGACGGCCGTGATGGCGTGGATGCCGCTCTTATCGTTCTGCTTCATCAGGACGATGGGCACGTCAACGCTGCCGCTGCCGCCGACGACGGCCTGATACTCGCGCACATCGACGGCGTTGTTAGCCTCGAACGGGTCGATATCAAAGCCGCCATTGGGCACGCCTGCCAGGAACAGCCCGCCCTCGACCACCAGCACCGTCACCGGCTGGCCGGGCGGGCCAACGACGCGCACGGTCTGGTTGGCGTTGGTCACGGTCGCCGGCGGAGTGACGCCCAGAACGCTGATCTGCGGCCGCGGCGGCCGCCCATCGCGCAGCACGACCGTGCCGCCGCTGTGGTGGCCACCCAGCCCGCCGTCGTCGGCCAGCCGGTAGACCTGGCCGGTGATCGTCGCGCCGTTGTCGAACGTGGCCGTCACCGTTGCCCCGACAAGCTCCAGCCCGCCGACACTACCCGACTCACCCGGGCCGGGCGCGCCGACGCCCTTGATGCTCGTCGGATCGACGTCGACGGAGAACGACGAGAAGTCGCCGGGGTCGAAGCCGTTGTAGCGCACCACCAGCACGTCGAAGCCGCCGTCGTGGGGCTGCTCAAAGGCG
>DAOSMQ010000635.1:0-1530 GCA_035372725.1 Promineifilum sp. (SeqCode) | reverse complement strand
GCCGCCCGGTTGCTGTTCCACAGCGCGGCCGAGGTGATCAGCCCGCCGAACAGGCCGATCATGGCCACGATGGGCGCGGCGCGGCGCACGCGGTCGCCGTCGAGCAGCAGGTCGAGCAGCATGATGAGCATGCCCGCCCCCACCACCCATAACAAAGGCTGTAGCACCAGATAATCAATCGCAGGCGCTTGAAAGTCCATTGTCCCACCTTCTTAGGGGTCAGGGATTAGGGGCTAGGGACGAGGGGAAGAAAGCTCTTCCTAGTCCCTAGCCCCTAACCCCTAGTCCCTTTCTTTGCGCAGCCAGACCCGGTTGCTATGAAACGTGCTCTGCCCGGCGAAGTCGCCCAGGGCATCGGAAGTCGTCCAGTTGACATTGCGCCGGTCGCCGCGGCCGTCACCGCGCTTGCTCCAGCGCCCCTTGGCGGCGGCGACCACGCCGGGGCGCACGCCGTCGCTGACCACGGCTCGCAGGGTTACTGCGCCGCGGCCGTTCTCCACAATGACCAGCTCCCCGTGCCGGATGCCGCGCGCGGCGGCGTCGGCGGGGTGAATCTCAATCGTCGGTCCGCCCTCGCCCCGGAGCTGGCTGCGGCCGTTGCCGAAGCTGCTGGTAACGAAGTGGTGGGCCGCGGGCGTAATCAGGTCGAGCGCCTCTTCGGGCCGCCAGTCCGGCGAGGGCGCGCCGTCGTCCCACACCCCGGTGACGTTCGGCAGCGGGTCGTGGCCCTCGGCCGCCAATCGCGCTGAGTATAGCTCAACTTTGCCACTGGGAGTAGGAAAGTGGCCGCCGGCGAAGGGCGCGTCGGGGCCGACGTTCAGCGCCACCTGTCCCTCGCTCTTCAGCCGCGCCAGAGTGATGCCCGCCAGAAAGGGCGACCGCGCCGCCGACGCCGTCAGCACTTCGTCGATGACAGCCTCGACATCCTGCCGCAGCCACGGCTCGTCGAAGCCCATCTCCGCCGCCAGCAGGCGCATCACGTCCCAATTGCTCTTGCTCTGGCCCAGGGGCGGGATGGCCGGGTGGTTATAGCGCAGCAGCGTGTGGCCATAGGCCTTGTGCAGGTCGGCCTGCTCCAGGTTCGACGTGGCCGGCAGGACGATGTCGGCATAGTCGGCCGTGTCGGTCAGGAACAGTTCATGCACGACGGTAAACAAGTCTGCGCGCATTAGCCCGGCCACGACCGCGCCGGCGTTGGGGGCAATGGCCGCCGGGTTGGAGCCGAAGACATAGAGCGCCATGATCGGCGGATCGGTCACTTCGCCCAGCAGCGCCGCGCCCAGGCGGTTCATGTTGACGACGCGGCCGGGCGGCGGGCACTCAGCCCATTTGTGAACCGCCTCGCTGTCCCACTGGACGTAGCCGCTGGTGCTATAGGCCAAGCCGCCGCCGCGCACGCCGTACTGCCCCGTCAGGGCCGGCAGGGCGCAGATGGCCCGCGTCGTCTGCCCGCCCATCGGGTTGCGCTGTAAACCGTCGGCGATCTTGATCAGGCTGGGCGTGCTGGTAGCGTAGAGCCGGGCCAGCCGC
>DAOSMQ010000634.1:0-1535 GCA_035372725.1 Promineifilum sp. (SeqCode) | reverse complement strand
GGCGGCCGGTGTCGTCCAGGTCGCAGAACTGGCGCACCTCGCCCGGCCCCATGTCGGCGTTGCTGTAGAGCGTCGTCCCGGCGAAGCGCTGCGCCTGTCGCTGGCGGGCGGCCTCGACGCGGGCGCGGACGGCCGCCGACTGCTCGCCGCGCTGATTCGACGACAGCTTTTCGTACTCCACCCGCGGCACGTCCACGTGCAGGTCGATGCGATCCATCAGCGGCCCGCTGACGCGCTTCTGGTAGCGGGTGATCATCGTGTTGGAACAGGTGCAGGCCCGCGTCGGGTCGCCATAGTAGCCGCAAGGGCAGGGGTTCTGGGCGGCGATGAGCATGAAGTTGGCCGGGTAGGTGACGCTGCCCGTGGCCCGGCTGATGCTGACCTCGCGCGGCACGCCCTCCAACGGCTGGCGCAGCACTTCGATCAGCCGCTCGCCGAACTCCGGCAACTCGTCCAGAAAGAGCACGCCGCGATGGGCCAGCGAGATTTCCCCCGGCCGCGGCCACTGCCCGCCGCCCACCAGGCCAGCGTAGCTGATCGTGTGGTGGGGCGAGCGAAACGGCCGGGTGCGGATGAGCGGCGTCTCCGCCGGCAGCATCCCGGCGACGCTGTAGATTTTGGTCACTTCCAGCGCCTCATCGACGCCCATGCGCGGCAGAATGCTGGGCAGGGCGCGAGCGATCAGCGTCTTGCCCGCGCCCGGCGGGCCGGTCATGAGGGCGTTGTGGCCGCCGGCGGCGGCGATCTCCATCGCCCGCTTGACGTGCTCCTGCCCGGCGATGTCGGCGAAGTCGGTTGTGTAGGCCACTTCGCCGTCGAAGGCGGCTTGCAGATCGACGGTCACGGGCGAGAGGAGGGCCAGGCCGGTCAGGTGGCCGACCAGTTCGCCCAGGTTGCGCACGGGCAGGACAGCGATGTCGGGCATCAGCGCCGCCTCGGCCGCGTCGGCGGCGGGCACGAAGACGCGCTTCAACCCCTTCTCGCGGGCCAGCGCCGCCAGCGGCAGCACGCCCTTGGTGTGGCGTGTCGAGCCGTCGAGCGACAGCTCGCCGAAGAAGAGCGAGTCGTCCAGTTCGTTGTGCCAGATTTGCGCCGTGGCCGCCAGCATGCCCACGGCGATGGGCAGGTCATAGGCCGGGCCTTCCTTGCGCAGGTCGGCCGGGGCCAGGTTGACGGTGATGCGGTGCTGGGGGAAGTTCAGGCCGCTGTTCTTGACCGCGGCATAGACCCGGTCGCGGCTTTCGCGCACGGCGGCATCGGGCAGACCGACGAGGGCGAAATAGGGTTGGCCGTTGACGATATCGACTTCGACGTTGACGAGTTCGGCTTCCAGCCCGACGATGGCAGCGCTGAGGACTTTGGCGAGCATGTCCTGATTATAGCGCAGCGCTGCTTTCGCCACAGATTACGACAGGGGAATTAGTGGGCAGTGGACAGTGGACAGTCGACAGTAGACAGTGGGTCAGTCGTCAGTAGGTCAATGGTCTGTGGTCAGCGGTCGGCGCTTCGACCCCGCCGCGAAGCTGGTAGAATGG
>DAOSMQ010000633.1:0-1536 GCA_035372725.1 Promineifilum sp. (SeqCode) | reverse complement strand
CGCGCCGGGCCAGATAGGCGCTCTCGTCCGGTTCCTGCCGCAGCGCCCACCACGCGGCTACATCTGTGTGCGTCGAGAGCGTCATCGCCCGCATCCCCACCGGGGCGCGCTCCACGTCGGCCGCGTCAGACAGCGACAGGAAAACGGAGTTGCCCTCGCCCAGGGGTTTGGTCGCGTCGACGACGACCTGGTGGTGGTCAGGCAAGCTTGCGGGCAGCGCCGTCGCGTCCAACCCCAGATAGAGCGTGAACGCGCCCCAGGTCGGCCGCAGCCGGGCTACGGCCTTGCCCAGCGCCGGCGGCGCGTCTGGCCCCAGCAGGTCACACAGCGCCCACGGCGTTACATTGGCGACGACCACATCCGCCTCCAGACTCAGCCCGCGGCGCGTGTGAACAACGGCGCGCCGGCCGCGCCCCGCCTCGATGCGTTCGACGCGCTGCCGCGTAAGCACTTCGCCGCCGTGGGCGCGAATCCAAGCCACCAGCGTGCCCGCCAGCGCGCCGATGCCGCCGCGGACATGGTTGACACCGCGCCGCGGCAGGTCGAGCGCGGCGCTGCCGTAGAGCGCCCCGGCGTGGACAGCTGTGGTCTGGGCGGAGATGAGCAGTTGCGCATCCAGGAAGAGGCGGAAGAGCGGGTCATCGTCGGGCGCGTGGCCGGCCACGAGGTCGGCCATGGTGTGATGCAGGTAAGGCAGCGCGCCCAGCGTGGCCGGGCGCAGCGCCAGCCCCAGAGTCACCAAGTCGGCCAGCGCGCGCGGCGGCCAGGGAAAGGGGCGTGAGGACACGTCCCAGGCGATATCAGCCAGGCGTTCCTGTTGCCGCCAGAACGACTCTGTGCCGGGGAAGGCGCGCCGCCGTTCCGCTTGCCAGGCGGCCGGGTCGGCCCATTGGGTCACGGCGCGGCCGTCGGGCAGGTGGACAACCCAGGCAGGATCGACGGGTGCGATGGGCCAGGTTAGCCCCAGTAGTTCGGCCAGGCGGGCGTGCGGCCCGCCGGGCGAGAAGCCGCCAGCCAACGTCGCTCCAGCGTCGAAGCGGTAGCCCTTGTGGTAGAACGTGCCTGCGCTGCCGCCGGGATAGACGTGCGCCTCTAGGACGGTGACAGCATAGCCGGCGCGCAACAGCAGCGCCGCCGTAGTCAGGCCGCCCACGCCCGCGCCGACAATGACTGCCCGCGCGGCGGCCATTAACCCGCCCCGCTCCCACGCTCCGCTGGTCTCTCGGCCAGCAGCCGGGCCACGCCGCGCCGCGTCAGCACCTTGCGGGCCGTAAAAAGGTAGAGCAACCCCGGCCGGGCGAAGAGCAGCCGGCTGAGCACGCCACGCAAGCCGCGGTCGTGGCTGTAGATGATGTGGTCATCGACGCGCGTCTGCGTGGGGCCGAGCGCGGTGAAGCGGTGGCGGTGCTGCCAGGCGCGCAAGGGGCCGCGCGCCTGCGTATCGGTGAAGCCGTTTGGGCCGACGTCGCTGTGAACTGCCTCCCAGCGCAGCGGCAGCGGCCCGTAGATAAGGGCCACCCCCAGCACGACGCCGAT
>DAOSMQ010000632.1:0-1540 GCA_035372725.1 Promineifilum sp. (SeqCode) | reverse complement strand
CGTCCGGAACGCGCGGCGGAATCACCACTTTGCCCCCGCCCGCGGCGGCGGCCGGCCGGCGGCTCAGGAAGCCGACGACATCCCCTTCTAAGCCAGATAACGCGTACTTGAAAGGTAAGGACGCCCGACTGCCCCAGTTATGCCGGCGCGGTGGGGCGTCCTTTTTTGTGGCTGCCTAGTGTTTCACGGCCGTGACGCGGGCGCTGAAGAGGCGCGCCGGGCCGGTTTCCGGTAGCTGCCCGGCCAGTTCCTCACCGGGCGCGGCCTTGTCCACGATAGAGATGTCCTCGAAGCCAGCCGCGCGCATGGCCGCGACGTAGTGGGCGACATCCTCCGCGCCGCTGACGCAGCCCGCCCACGCCGACAGGTCGGCGCGCTCCGCCGGTGAAAAGAGGCCAACGGTCATCATGTCCGAGACCGCCAGCCGTCCACCCGGCCGCAGCACGCGGTAGGCCTCGCGGAAGACAGCCGGCTTGTCGGGGCTGAGGTTGATCACGCAGTTGGACAGGATCACGTCTACAGTCCCGTCGGCCACGGGCAGGGCCTCGATGACGCCCTGCCGGAACTCGACGTTTTCCAGCCCCACCGTGCTCTTGTTGCGCTCCGCCTGGGCCAGCATTTCCGGGGTCATATCCACGCCGATCACGTGGCCGTCTGGCCCCACCTGGCGCGCGGCCATGAAGCAGTCGATGCCGCCGCCGGAGCCGAGGTCGAGCACCGTCTGGCCCGGTTGCAGGCCAGCCAGGGTGATGGGATCGCCGCAGCCGAGCGACAGGCCGGTCACCGCCGGCGGCAGCCAGGTCGTGTCGGCCGTGTAGAGATTGCCGTAGAGCGAATCCAGGCTGACATCGACGGCCGCGTCCCCGCCGGGGGTGCAGCAACTGTCACCGCAACAACTGCCACCGCTGGCCACTGCCGCATAGTGGGACTGCACTGCCTCTCGAATTGTATTGTCATCCGTCATTCTATGTTCCTCATATCGATATCCATCTATGGGTATGGGTAAAAAAAGAGACTGATAACTTACTCAGACACGGCTATCCCCGCCACTGGAACTTCCGGCGCGAAGTTCCGCATGATGCGGCCACAGCAGACGGCGACCTCGTCCTGGTTCAGCGAGTAGAACACCTGCTTGCCGTCGCGCCGCACGTGCACCAGACCGGCCTCGCGCAGGATGGCCAGGTGGTGGGAGACGGTTGGCTGGCTGATGGCCTGCATCTCAGTGACGATATCGCCCACGCACAGCCAGCGGCAGCAGAGCAGCGCCATGATGCGCTGTCGGGTTTCATCGGCCATGGCCTTGGCAAAGTCGAGGGAGTCAGTCATAAGGTAACGTATTGATGAATATCAATATGACACCATTATAGCGCGCGGGTAATCCTTGTCAAGGGGCCGCTGGCTCTGGACAGCCGCCGGCGCTGCTAGAGCGTGCTGCGCTGGTGAATGTCTAGCAAGTCGGACAGAATGGCGTAGCCGGTCTCAACGCGCCCCGCGCCGGGGCCGACGATGGTCACTTCGCCCAGCAGCTTGGTCACGAACG
>DAOSMQ010000631.1:0-1542 GCA_035372725.1 Promineifilum sp. (SeqCode) | reverse complement strand
CTAGGCTTCCTCGGCCAACCCGGCCCGCTGCTTCCGCGTCAGCCCGGCCACGACCCGCTCGTAAGAGTGGTCGATCATCTCGCGCACGTCTTCCGGGGGAATGCGGCCGTCGAGGGTCAGCGTGTTCCAGTGGGTCTTGTTGAGGTGATAGCCGGGGCGGACGGACGGAAAGACGGCCCGCCAGACCAGCGCCTGGCCCGGCTCGCACTTCAGGCTGACCGTCAACGGCCGTTCCTGCCAGGCGACAAGGGCGAACATCTTGCCGGCCACCTTGTAGACCAGCACTTCGGGGCCGAAGGGCAATTCCTCCGTCGCCCCCCGCCGGGCCAAGAGAGTGGCTCTCAGCTCCTCCAGGTCCATGCCCGTCCCCTAGAGCACGTCGGCCAGCGCCCGCAAGAGCACGGCGACCGACTCCGGCCGGGCGTTGTAGCCCATCAGGCCGACGCGCCAGACCTTGCCGGCCAGATCGCCCAGGCCGCCGGCGATCTCGATGTTGTACTCCGTCAGCAACCGGCGCGAGACGGCGGCGGCATCGACGCCAGCGGGCACGCGCACCGTCGTCAGGCTGGGCAGGCGAATCTCCAACGGCACGTGCGGCTCCAGCCCCATCTCGCCCAGCCCGGCCCAAAGGCGCTCGGCCACGGCCTGATGACGCGCCCAGCGGGCGGCCAGCCCCTCTTCGGCCACCAGCCGCAGCCCTTCGCGCAGGGCGTAGAAGAGGTGCATCGGCGCGGTGTGGTGATAGGCGCGCGGCGACCCGAACCAGTACTTGCCCAGCAACTCGCTGTTCATGTACCAGTTGGCGATGGGCGTCTTGCGGTTGGCGATGCGCGCCAGCGCCCGCGGGCCGAAGGTGATCGGCGCGAGGCCCGACGGGCTGCTGAGGCACTTCTGCGAGCCGCTATAGGCCACGTCGAGGCCCCAGGCGTCGGCGTAGAGCGGCACGCCGCCCAGGCTGGTGACCGTATCGACCAGCAGCAGGCAGTCGTGCTCGCGGCACAGTTCGGCCAGCCCATCCAGCGGTTGGCGCACGCCGGTGGAGGTCTCAGCGTGGACGAGGGCCAGCACGCGCGGCCGGTGGGTTTCCATGCCCGCGCGCAGCTCCTCGGGCGAGAAGGCCGCGCCCCACGTTGTCTCCAGGCAGCGCACGTCGGCCCCATAGCGCCCGGCCATATCGACCATGCGCCGGCCGAAGTAGCCATTGACGCCGACAAGCACCCGGTCGCCCGGCTCGACGACGTTGGCGAAGGCGGCCTCCATGCCCGAGCTGCCGGTGCCGCTGATGGCAATGGTGTACTCGTTGTCCGTCTGCCAGGCGTAGCGCAACAGCTCGCTGACCTCGCCCATGACCTGAATAAAGGTCGGGTCAAGGTGGCCGACGGTCGGGGCAAGCATGGCCGCCAGCACGCGCGGGGCGCTGTTCGACGGCCCCGCGCCCAGGAGGATGCGCGGCGGCATGTCAATGGACGGCAGGTTGAGGCGATGATTGTCAGTGATGGTGAAGGTGTCTATACTCATGGTTCCCTCGCTCCGCGGCGGGAA
>DAOSMQ010000630.1:0-1562 GCA_035372725.1 Promineifilum sp. (SeqCode) | reverse complement strand
CTCGAACAACAGCCGGTCGCGGAAGCGGCCCAGGGCGCGCAGCGTCGGCGCGCCCAGCGCGGCCAGCAGAATGACGTTGCCCACCGCGCCGACCGCATCCCACAGCAGCGAGGTCGTCAGGTAGAAGGCGGCGTAGCGCCGCAGCGCGTCGGCCGCGCCCGCGCCCGGTATCCAGGTCGTTTGGGCGTTGCCCACCAGGAAGGGCCAGGTGTAGAAGCTCATAATGGCCCCGTAGGCAAAGCCCCACAGCAGGCCCAGCAGCGCCATCATGGCCACCTCCGCCCGCGGCCGGCCCAGGTGGGGTAGCCAGCCGGCAGTGATGCCCACCCAGCCGGCAGTGAACATCTGGTAGGGCAGCCACGGCCCCACGCCGGCGGTGATGATGCCGGAAACGAGCATTGTCATCGCTCCTAGCAAGAAGCCGAAGCGCGGCCCGAAGACGTATGCGCCGAGGATGATGGGCGCGAAAATGGGCGAGAAGCCGCCCGGCCCGGGGATGGCTACCTCGATGAAACGCAGCGTCGATGTCGCCGCCACCAGGACACCCAGCATGGCCACTGTCTTCGCGCCCGCGGCCTGCCCCTGGAGCTCGACCAGCAGGACGGCCAGGCACAGCGTCACCAGCACGGCCGACAGCAACGGCACGGCCACCGTCCCCGACGTCGCCGCGCCCGGCGCAGGGGCGGGCGCGGCCGGCAACAGGAACGGATACAGAAAGGCCACCGCGCCGATGGCCAGCGCCAGCAGAAAGAGCGCCGCGGTGGCAAGGCGTCGGGCCACGGTTATGCCCCGCCCCCACCCGCCCGCCGTCTCGCCAGCCACAGCAGCCCGCCGAGCAGCAGCAACAGGACAACGAAGCCGCCATAGGTCCACACGCTTGGCCCGGCCGTCGGGGCTGTCGCCGGCGTCTCGACCGTCGCGGCTGTAGACAGTCCCTCTGTCGCCGGCGCGCCGAGCATGGCCACGGCCGTCGCTTCCGTCCCTGGCTCATCGCCCGCGCCACCACAAATATCGTCGAAGTTCACCTCCGGCGGCGGCGGCGCTTCAGCGACCGTCCCCGGCCCCCACACCCAGCCATCTACGTCGCCGTCGCTCACCCGGTGCTGGCTGGCGCCGATGGCGGCATATTGCCATGCCTCGTCCACCCGCTGCCAGTAAGACCAATAGACGCAATCCTGACCCTTGCAGGCGCAAAAGCAGTCATCGGCGGCGCAGCCAGTGGCTTCGATCCGGCAGACGGCCGCGCCGTCGCCCTGCTGGTTGACCTCCAACGCCAGCCCCGAACGCACCAGCGCCTCGTAGCTGCTGATGTCCGGCTCCGCAAAGGCCACACAGGCCGTCGTCGTCTCCTCGCCGAAGTCAACGACGATACCGGCGCGGTTACCGTCCTGCGCCGGCGGCGAGAGGAGGCCGGCCAGGAGCGGCACGAGCAGCCAGCGGACAAGACCCATCGACGTGGCCATGCGCCTACTCCGCGCCGGCGGCCAGCGGCCAGGCCCGGCCGGCAGCGGCGGGAATGGCCAGCACGGTCGTGTAGTAGTCATCGACCGGGCCACTGCCCA
>DAOSMQ010000629.1:0-1566 GCA_035372725.1 Promineifilum sp. (SeqCode) | reverse complement strand
CCACGGCCGCGGCGATGCTCTGGCCGGCGGGATCGCTGTCCCCGGCCTCGGCCAGTAGGCGCAGCGCCTCGACCGGTTGGGCGGCGAGCGGCCAGGCGCTGGGCAGGAAGGCCAATTCGCCCGCCAGCCGCGCCCCGGCGGGGAAACAGCGCCCCTCCGGCCGCCGGGCCGGCCGGAACTCTTCCAGCAGCGCCCAGCGACCGGACGACAGCCCGCGCAGCCACGTGCGCAGCCCCCGCTGGTCGCCGTCGCCCAGCGGTCGCCGGCCGAGGGCCAGCCAGGTATCAGCCACATGGTCGTCGCCGGGGCGGGGCGGCCAGCCGGTGGCAGCCAGGGCGTCGCCCCGCTCGCCGGGCGACAGCGCGTCAAGGCGGCCAAACGCCTCCGCCAGCAGCATCAGCCGGCCGAGGCGGGGCAGCAGTTGCTCCGGCCAATTGGGCGTCGCGCCGGGCAGGTCGGCCAGGGCGCGCAACTCACGGGCCGCGGCCGGGGCATAGGCGTCATTGAGCCGGTCGGCCGCGGCCAGCCAGGGGCGACGATCACCCGCGGCCAGCCCGGCCAGGCCGTGGCCCACTTCGTCACGCAGCCGGCGGGCCAGCTCGTCCAGCCCGGCGGCCAGGGCGGCCGGCCGCGTCTCGTCGCCGGCTGGCGTCGCGCCCGCCCGCGCCGCCCGCAGCCCGGTTTCCAGCCGCGTGGCCGCCCACTCAGGAGCGCCGGCCGCGGTTGTCGGAGCGGCCCAATCGAGCAGCAGCAGGGCCAGCACATGGCGGCAGGGAAATTGGTTCGAGGAACAGGAGCAGGCGACCACCAGATGGGGCAGCAGGACGGAGGGAAGGGCCGGCGGGCGTTGGCCGTCACTGAATTCGGCCCAGAGAAGAACGGACTCGCCGTCTACGACGCCGCCGCCGGGGCCGCCCTTGCCGCTGCGCGCCAATGTATCGGCCGCCCGCCACGTCCCGTGGTCGGGGGCCATTCCCGCAATCATCGGCAGCGACAACGACCGCCGCCCTGTCCACACAACCGGCATACTGTTCATTATTACGCACTTCCGGCCGGCGCGGTTGCATCTTACGCCATTCTGATCCGCGATTAACGTAATTCTGACCTCTCTGGCGGATACTTAGCCTTAAAGTATTGTGCGAGGAATCAGCCCATGCGTCTGGATAAACTAACCGAAAAGAGTCGCGAGGCCGTGCTGGAAGCCCAGCATCTGGCCGAGAGCTATAACCACCCGGCCGTCGAGCCGGAACACCTGTTGCTAACGCTGCTGGATCAGGAGGGGGGTGTCGTGCCGTCGGTCGTCCGCAAGATCGGCGGCGACGTCGCTTTGCTGCGTGGCGGCGTTGAGGCGGCCCTGGCCAAGCTGTCGCGCGCCACCGGCTCGTCCGTGCAGGTGGGCCTGAGCCGCGAACTGACCGCCATCCTCAACGAGGCCGAAGCCATCGCCGGGGCGATGAAGGACGACTTCACCTCCACCGAGCACATCCTCATGGCCATGGCCCAGCCCAAAGCCGGGCGCGTGCGCGAACTGCTGCTGGCCACCGGTGACACCGTGAACGAGGGTGA
>DAOSMQ010000628.1:0-1573 GCA_035372725.1 Promineifilum sp. (SeqCode) | reverse complement strand
CTTGGCCACGACGCGCATGGCGATGCCGTGGTCGGGCTGGCGGGTGAAGACGGCGTGCATGGCCCGGTGGCAGTGGACGATGACGTCCAGCTCGGCGGCGCGCTTGAAGACGTCGGCTGAGGCGGCGAAGCCGGCGGTCAGGAAGTCATACATGACCATGCGGCTGCCCAACTCGGCGGCGTATTCCAGGCGGCGCAGGCTTTCCTCAGTGCTGCCGGCGGTGCAGTTGTGCCAGTGGCCCTTGAACTCGCCCGTCTCGGCCATGGCCCGCTCGACGGCGTCCTGGGCATACATGAAGCGGTCGCGCCAGCGGCTGAACGGCTGGCTGTTCATATTCTCGTCGTCTTTGGAGGTGTCCAGGCCGCCGACGAGACACTCGTAGATGATGGTCGAGTATGCCTTGGGCGACAGGCCCAGCTTCGGCTTGACCGTGCCACCCAGCAGCGGCCGGCCCCACTTATTGGCCCAGACGCGCTCGTCATAGATGCCCACGCGCGGCCCGGGGAAGGTTTTCACCAGAGCCAGCGGGATGCGCATATCTTCCAGCCGCAGCGCGCCGACGGCCTTGAAGCCGAAGACGTTGCCAACGATGGAGGACATGATGTTGACGACGCTGTTCTCCTCAAACAGGTCAAGGGGGTAGGCGATGTAGGCGATGTCGTCGACGATGGCGTAGACCTTGGCTTTGTAGAAGTCAATATCGGTGAGTTGGTTAGACCAGACCTCAGTCCACGTCCCGGTGGAGGACTCCGCGGCGACGGCGGCAGCGGCCTCGACCATATCAACGCCGCGCGGCCGGATGCGGAAGGCACACAGCAGGTCGGTGTCCTGAGGGATGTAATCGGGCACGTAGTAATCGACGGCATAGGCGCGCACGCCGGCCTGATAGGCCGCGCTCAATTCGGCCGACGGCGGCTTCGATACGCTTCGGGGACCAACAATATGGGTGCTCACAGATTGACCTCCTAGTTCGGTCGGGCGACCGATACAGACATGACAGACAACCGAGGGACAATGAATCCATCATTGTGAGGGATTTCACAAAGCAGTATAGCACCCGATGACGCAGCGCGTCAATAAGTAGAATGTGGGGTCTTGGGCAGTGGTTAGCGGCCGAAAAGAGCGTTGAGGGCCGCCTGGGCAACTGCCTGGGCGTGGCCGTCGGGGTCGAGCGCCGGGTCCCAGGTGGAGACGGAAACGGCCACAACGCGGTCGGTGGCCGCCAGGGCGCGCAAGAGATCGGCCACGAGTTGGGCCGCCGGGCCGCCGGGGGCGGGGTAGTGAACGGCCTGCATTTCGGCCGGGTCGATGATGTCGACGTCGAAGTGAACGTAGAGCGGGCCGGCGGGCAGGGCGTCGGGTTGCAGCAATGTCTCTATGTCCGGCGCGTGGGCGATGGCCGCCGCGGCGAGGTTGTCGCGCTCGCCGGGGTCCAGGTCGCGGCCGTCGACCAGCAGGACTTTGTCCGTGGGCCAGGGGCGCAGGCCGGTGGCGCGCAACAGCGTCTGGTCGCCCAGGCCAACAGCCATCGCCAGGGGCATGCCGCCCAGGAAGCCGCTGGGCGATGTGTCCG
>DAOSMQ010000627.1:0-1581 GCA_035372725.1 Promineifilum sp. (SeqCode) | reverse complement strand
TCTGGCCGATGAGTTCGACCAGCCGGCCGCCGCCGCCCCAGCCGGTCGTCAGGCCATTGTGAACCTGACGGAAGGCGAAGCGGGCCTGCGGCGCGGCCAGGCGCAGATCGCAGGCGGTCAGGATTTCGCAGCCGCCGCCGATGGCGTCGCCGTTAACCGCGGCGATGACCGGGAAGGGCAGGGCGATGAGGCCGTCGAGGGCGGCGCTCATGACGCGGTTGAGGCGCTCGCCGGCGGACGCTTCGGGGTGGCCGGCCAGTTCCTTCAGGTCGCCGCCGGACACAAAGGCCTCGCCCGTGCCGGTGACGATCAGGGCGCGGGCAGTGGTCGAGCGAGCCGCCGCGGCCACGGCCTGGGCGAAACCCTCCTGGGCGCTCCACGTCAACGCGTTGCGCGCCGCGGGCCGGTTGACGCGCAGCACGGCAATGCCGCCAGCGTCGATGTCGAACTCGATGCTCCTGCTCATGGGCTAACGATAGCAGAAAACGCCTCTCAGCGCACTTGCCCGGCCCTTAAGGTCGCTCGTAACCCGGCCCCTCTATGATCCTGGACAGACGACTTCCGTGGGCGGCTGCCTACGACCAATGACTGTGGGAACGATGACGACAAACGCCAAACGCATCCTGATCGTAGACGACGAAGCGCCGCTGCGCTTCCTGTTGAGCAAGCAACTGACCCGCGCCGGGTTCGAGGTAGTGGCCGCCGCCGACGGCCAGGCCGCGCTGGCCGCCGTGGACGAGAGCATCGCCGCCGTGGTGCTAGACGTGGTTATGCCGGGCATGGACGGCTTCGAGGTCTGCCGCCGCCTGAAGGCTGACCCACGCGTGGCCCACATCCCGGTTATCTTCCTGTCGGCATCGTTCAGCGGTGACTTCCGCCGGCGGGCTTTCCGCCTGGGCGGGGCCGACTTTCTGGCCAAGCCTTTCCAGACCGAAGAACTACCCGCCTATCTCCACGCTCTGCTCGGCGACGCCACCCGCCACCAGCCGGCCGCCGGCGGGCGCGTGGTGGCCGTCGTGGGCAGCGACCGGGCCGCCGGCTCGGCCGCCGCCGTGCGGATGGCTGAGACAGACGCCCTGCGCGGCGACGCGCCGATCATGCTCATCGACCTGGAACTGCCCGCGGGCGCGATCGGCGCGCGGCTACAGCTGGCCGGCGGCCCCAACGTGCGCGTCTTGCTCCACGACACCGGCGAAGCCATCACCTACGAGGAAATCGGGCGTGTGGCCCAGCGGGTACACTTTGGCCTGGAGGTCATCCCCGCGCCCTTTACGCCGTCGCCGCTGGGCGGCGACGAGCCGGACGCGCGGCGGCTGAGCGACATGCTCGACCTACTGGCCGCAGCCGGCTATGGGGTGGTTGTCCACCTGGGGGCCACGCCAGAAGCGCTGGCCGCGGCCGCTCTGCGCCGGTCGCAGGCTGTCTACACCGTGGGGCCAGTCGATGGCGAGCAGCGCAAGGCGTTGGTCGCCCTGGGCGCGGCCCAAGAGGCCATCACGCCCCTGGCCGAAACCGGCAGCGGCCGCCCGGCGCGGCCCGCGGAAACCGCGCGGCCTGCCCCGCGGCCGGCCGTCCGCGCGC
>DAOSMQ010000626.1:0-1586 GCA_035372725.1 Promineifilum sp. (SeqCode) | reverse complement strand
CTACTGGTAGGAGAACTGTAGGGCGATTTGGCAAATCGCCCCACCACGGGAGAGATGATGGCACCGATTAACGTGGTCAAGAGACGCGGCGAACCTCTGTTGGCCGGCCGCAACAAATACAACGTTGACGTCTGGCTCCTGCTGGGCACGGCCGCCCTGCTCGTCTTCGGCTTCCTGATGGTCTATAGCACCACCTTCGACCTCGGCTTTCGTTTCAAGGACAACCCGGTCTACTATATGACCCGCCAGCTCGGCGCGATGGCCCTGGGCACCGCCATCATCGCCATCATGATGCAGTTCGACTACCACGCCCTGCGCATCCTGTCTGTACCGATCATCGTCGTGACCATCGTCTTGCTGGTCTTCCTTCTCTTCTTCGGCCAGGTCAACTACGGGGCGGCGCGGGCGCTGTCGCAAGGTTCCTATCAGCCGTCGGAGCTGGCCAAGCTGGCCACCATCCTCTACATCGCCCACTGGCTCCACTCCAAAGGCGACCGTATCAAGCAGGTCAACTACGGCCTCCTGCCCTTCTCGATCATCACCGGCGTCATGTTCGCCCTGATCGTCTTGCAGCCCGCCCTCAGCACCGCCATCCTCGTCGGCCTGATCAGCTTCACCCTGTTCTTCGTCGCCGGGGCCGACCTGAAGCAGGTGCTGGTCGTCGGCCTGGTCGCCGGCGGCGTCGTCCTGCTCATGATGACCATCCTGCCCCACGCCGCCCAACGCGTCAGCGACTTCCGCGCCGCCCTCGCCGATCCCTTCAAAGCCAGCTACCAGGTGCGTCAGGCCCTGGCCGCCCTGGCCCAGGGCGGGCTGTTCGGCGTCGGCCTCGGCCAGGGCGTCCAGAAGTTCGGCCCCTTGCCCCTGGCCCACACCGACGGCGTCTTCGCCATCGTCGGCGAAGAACTGGGCCTTGTCGGCGCTCTGGGCCTGATCGCCCTGTTCTGCTTTTTAGCCTATCGCGGTTTCCGGGTGGCCACGCGCGCCCGCGACACCTATGGTTTTCTGCTGGCGGTCGGCGTCACCGTCTGGATCGCCTACCAGGCTTTGATCAACCTGGCCGTCATCACATCGACCATCCCCTTCACGGGGATGCCAATGCCCTTTCTCAGTTATGGCGGCTCATCGATGCTGATCACGCTGATCGGCGTCGGCATCTTACTGAACGTCTCGCGCGATGGCAAAGCCGCCGCGGCCCTCGGCGGCCGCCAGCCGCGCCGTCAGCAACCGGAATGACATGAGACTACTGGTGTGCGCCGGCGGAACGGGTGGTGGCATCTATCCGGCCCTGGCCGCGGTCGCTGAGTTGCGACAGCAGGGCCTGGCGGCTACCGATATTCTGTGGATCGGCGCAAAGGGTGAGATGGAAGAGACACTGGTACCACGCGCGGGCCTACAACTGGCGACCATCCCCGCCGGGCCGTTGGTCGGCGTGCCGCTGGGCACGCGGCTGCGTAGCGCCGTCAAGATGGCGCGCGGCTTCGGCGCGGCCCTGGGCCATATCGGCCGCTTCCGACCGGCGGTTCTGTTCATCACCGGCGGCTACGTCGCCGCGCCCGTCGCCCTGGCCGCCCGCGCCCGCCGCG
>DAOSMQ010000625.1:0-1587 GCA_035372725.1 Promineifilum sp. (SeqCode) | reverse complement strand
CGAGCGCGAACGCTGCGCCTCCTGCATGAACAACGTCCGCGTGACGGCCATCAGTAGAGCCGCGTACATGCCTTTGTCGGCCACGTCGGCGATCAGCAGGGCCACGTACTCTTCATCCAGCGGCTGCACGCCGAACAGGTCGCCGCCGACGTGGCGCGCCGGAGCCAGGTAGGCGGCGAAACGGTAGTCGTCATAGCGCGGCAGGACGGCCGGCAAGAGGCTGCGCTGCATCTCCGCGGCCAACTCCAGTTCCCGCTCCAGTCGCTCCTTCTCCACCAGTTCCGCCTGGGCCGCTTGCAGCTCCAGATAGGCTTTCTGCAACAAGGCGTTCTTGGCCCGCAGGTCATGGATGGCTAACTGGTCGAGCGTGCGCAGGTTGGCCAGCACGCGCCGGGTGATGTGCATCGCCAGGTCAGGGTCGTGGCGCAGCAACTCCCGGAAGCTGTCGGCGGTGATCTCCAAAACGCGCGTCTCGCTGAGCGTCCGTATCGTTGCCAGGCGGGGGTTGTCGTCCAGGAGGGCCATCTCGCCGAATGACTGGCGCGGCCCCAGGGTGTTGAGCATTTGCTCGCCGCCGTCCTCCATCCGCCGCAGAACAACTACGCCACCGTCTTCGATGACATAGAAGGTATGCTCCGTCTGGCCCTGGTGGGTCAAGATGGTGCCGGCCGGATAGGTGTGGGCCGCGGCCACGCGCCGCAAGCTGGCCAGCATCTGGGCGTCAAGTTCCATGTGGGCGGGGTCGGCTACGTCTGACATCGGTAACACTCAAGATGCCCATCGGCTAGGCGGGCCGGCTTCCGCCCTCGTTCTTGGCACGGATGAAGGCCAATAATTCTTCGGGCGGCCAGGTGTTGACCACGTCGGCGGCCGTGGCCCAGCCGCGTTGGGCCGTGGCCACGCCAAAGCTGCGATTGCCAAACTCCTCCGGCCGGTGGGCGTCGGTGTTGATGGCAATGCGGACGCCCATTGCCAGCGCACGGCGCACGTGGGTGTCGCGCAGGTCGAGGCGCGCCGGGTGGGCGTTGACTTCGAGAATCGTTCCGGTCTGCGCCGCGGCGGCAAAGACGGCATCCATATCCAGGTCGGCTCCGGCCCGGTCGGGCAACAGGCGGCCGGTGGGGTGGGCAATCATGTCCACGTGTGGGTTGTGGATGGCATTCAGAATGCGCGTCATGGCCTGGTCACGCGGCTGGCCCAGGCCGGTGTGCAGGCTGGCAATGACGAAATCCAGTTCGGCCAGCACGTCGTCGGGATAGTCGAGTGTGCCGTCGGCGCGGATCTCCATCTCCGTGCCATGCAACACACGGAAGTCCGGCCCCAGGGCTTCGTTGGCGGCGCGCACTTCGGCTGCTTGCGCCCGCAAGCGCTCCACCGACAGGCCGTTGGCAATGCCCAGGCTGACCGAATGGTCGGTGATGGCCACCATGCGCAGACCGCCATCACGCGCCGCGCGGGCCATGTCCAGCACGCTCAACGTGCCGTCGGACCATTCCGTGTGCATGTGCAGGTCGCAACGAATATCGTCGAGCGCCACCAGCGCCGGCAATTTGCCGGCCAGCGCGGCTTCAATCTCGCCCCGGTCTT
>DAOSMQ010000624.1:0-1592 GCA_035372725.1 Promineifilum sp. (SeqCode) | reverse complement strand
AAGCCGGCGTTCGTCCAGAAGCGCAGGGCCGGCCAGTTGCGCAGGTAGACCTCCAACCAGATGGCCCAATAGCCGGCTTCGCGCAGGTGATAAGCCAGGCCGTTGACCACTTCCTGGCCTAATTGCTGCCCCTGGAAGTCGGGGTGGATGACGAACAGCGAGATCCAGCACACGTCTGGCTGCGGCGCGCCGTGGAAGAGGTGGAAGTAGCCGAACGGCTGGCCGCCCGACCGCAGGCGCAGGGCTTGCAGGCGGAAGTTGGCGTGCTCGTCGTCGGCCAGACTGCGGCGCACCAGCTTGTCGATCTCCGCCTGCTCGACAGGGCGAAAGGTGGGGTCCCACGGCTCGACGTAGGCACAGGCGTTGAAGAGGGCCGTCAGCACTGGGGTGTCGCCGGCCGTGGCGTCGCGCACCTCCACGCGGCGAGTCGTCCAGGTTGGGGGCAGTTGGGCCGGGTCAGTCATGCCCCGGCCGGCCTTGTGATGCTTTTCACAGTGTTGCCCGCGTCCATCCGCCTCCGTACAATTCGCCGACCCTCAGAGAACAGCCACTATGATACGCCGCCGCCGCCCGATCGACCAAGTTCTTACCAGCCTCATCCTGCTGGCCGTAGTCTGCTTGGCGGGCTGCGGCGGGGCGGCCGCGCCACCGCCCACGCCGACGTTGCCGCCGGAGATGGCCGCCGGGCAGCGCGTCTTCGTGGCCCACTGCGGGGCGTGCCACAGCACTAGTCCGGAGACGGTCATCGTCGGCCCGTCGCTGGCCGGCATTGCCGCCCGCGGCGGCGAGCGCATTGACGGCCTGGACGCCCGCGCCTACGTCTATAGCTCCATCCTCCAGCCGGGCGGCTTCCTCGTGCCCGGCTATGAGGACCTGATGCCCCACGACCTGGCCAAGAAACTGACCGGGGAGGAAATGGATTACGTCGTCGCGTATGTCTTGGCGCTGCGGTAGGAGCAGACCGGCGTGTCCGCCGGGTGGGGGAGCAGGGGAGCAGGGGAGCAGGGGAGCGGGGGAGATAGGAGGTTAGGGTAGTGGTCTGTGGCCGGTCGTCGGCGGTTGGCGGTTGGCGGTCGGTGGTTGGCGGTCAGTGGAGGAGAGCATGAAACGATTGGGGAAAGTGTTGTTGTGGATTGTCGTCGCGGTGGTGGGCGTGGTGCTGCTGGCGCTGGTCGTGGCCGCGGCCGTGCCCTTGCCCAGCGACCCGCCGGTGGACATGGCCGCCCACGGGGCTGGCTCCAGCAGCGTCGAGCCGGCCACGTCGGGCCTGCTGCGCGCCTTCCCGGCCAGCAACGCGCCGGCCGGCAACCCGACGACGCCGGAACGGGTGGCGTTGGGCCGGCTGCTGTTCTTCGACCCCGTGCTGTCGAACGACGACGACATCGCTTGCGCCACCTGCCACCACCCCGACCTCGGCTTCAGCGACGGCCGGGCCACGTCGGTCATGCCCGGCGGCGACGCGCCCGCCCGCAACGCCCTGACCCTCTGGAACGTGGTCTATGACCAGAGCCTCTTCTGGGACGGTCGCGTCGGCTCGCTGGAGGCGCAGGCCCTCGTGCCCCAGACCCACGCCGACGAGATGGCCGTGGCCG
>DAOSMQ010000623.1:0-1613 GCA_035372725.1 Promineifilum sp. (SeqCode) | reverse complement strand
CGACCCTCTTCGTCGATGAAGTCCACCGCTGGAACAAGGCCCAGCAGGACGCCCTGCTGCCCCACGTCGAGAACGGCACGATCATCCTCATCGGCGCGACGACGGAGAACCCCTACTTCGAGGTCAACAAGGCCCTCGTCAGCCGCAGCCGCATCTTCCAGCTACGGCCGCTGACCGAGGACGACCTGCGCGCCGTCGCCCGCCAGGCGCTGAGCGACCCGGAGCGCGGCTATGGCAAGCTCAACGTCGCCCTGTCGGCCGACGCGCTCGACCACCTAGTGGACGTGGCCAACGGCGACGCCCGCGGCGTGCTCAACGCGCTGGAGCTGGCCGTGGAGACGACGCCGCCGGACGACAACGGCGTCATCAGCGTCGATCTGGCCGTAGCCGAGGAGTCGATCCAGCGCCGGGCCGTGCTCTATGACAAGGACGGCGACGTCCACTACGACACCATCTCGGCCTTTATCAAGAGCCTGCGCGGCTCCGACGCCGACGCGGCTCTCTACTGGATGGCCCGAATGGTCTATGCCCGTGAGGATCCGCGCTTCATCTTCCGGCGCATGGCCATCTTTGCCGGCGAGGACGTCGGCATGGCCGACCCGGCGGCGATGGGCGTGGTCGTCAACGCCTGGGAGACGTTCGAGCGCATCGGCATGCCGGAGGGGCGCTTTCCGCTGGCTCTGGCGGCGCTCTATCTGGCCACGGCCCCCAAGTCCAATTCTGCCTTCGCCTTCTTCGACGCGCTGGGCGCGGTGGAGAAGGAGCGCGAAGCCGACATCCCCAACCATCTGAAGGACGGCAACCGCGACAAGGAGGGCTTTGGCCACGGCGAGGGCTACCTCTACCCCCACGCCTACCGCGATCACTGGGTGGCCCAGCAGTACTTGCCCGAAGCGCTGCAAGGCAAGGTCTTCTACCAGCCGGGCGAGATCGGCTACGAGCAGCGCATCCGCGACGAGGTGGCCCGGCGGCGCGAGGCGCAGCTGGCAGCGATGGTCGAGAGCGCCGACGACCCCCATCTGGAAGTGCTGACCACCAGCCCCAGGGATCGCGGCAAGGATGCCTGGCTGCAACGGGCCGTGGCCGGCAGCGGCCGGCAACTGGCGGCGTTGCGCGACCGGCTGTTCGAGATGGCCGCCGTCCAGCGCCACCACCTGGTGCTGGACGTGAACGCCGGCAGCGGGCTGCTGACGTGGGAGGCGGCCCGGCGCGCGCCGGAGGGCGGCGTCTGGGCGCTGACGGCCGACGCGACCGCCGGCGAGGCGCTGCGCCAGCAGGCGGCGCGCCTGCCGGAGGTGGAGCGGCCGGTCATCCTCATCGGCGCGCTTGACGAACTGGATTACCTGCTGCGCCTGCGCGGGGAGGAGGCGGTGCGCTTCGACCGCATCCTCGGCCGCAACATACTGCCGGTGTGGCGCGATTTTCCCAATCGCGCTTTCGCTACGCTGGCGACGCGCCTCTTGCCGGGCGGCCGTCTCGTCCTGGCCCAGCCGATTCCCCGCCACACCCAGCGGCTCTACGAGCTTGTGAGTTGGGGCCGGGCGACGGCGCTGCGCGATAAGGTGGCCGCCGCCGAAGAGGCCATCTACGCCGACACCCGCGATCCACTGGTC
>DAOSMQ010000622.1:0-1615 GCA_035372725.1 Promineifilum sp. (SeqCode) | reverse complement strand
CGGCGCGGGTTCGGGGGCGGGCGAAGAGGCGTTTGGCCAGTTGACGCGCGTCAGCGCCGCCGCCGCGGCCGTCGTGCTCGGTCCGGCAGTAGCTGCCAGCGTGGCCGTGGGCAGCGGCGTCGCCGTGCTGGTCGGGGTCTTGGTCGCGCGGGCAAAACCGGGCGCGGGCAGGCCAACGCCGCCCACCTGCGCCAGCAGCACAACCACCAGCAGCATGACCAGGGCCATCGCCGGCGCGAACTGGCGGTAGAGCGGGCCGCGCACGCGCGTCGCCCCCCGTGGGAAGGCCGGTCGCAGCGCCTCCAGCCGGCCGGCCGGCGGCCGCGCGGCCAGTTGCACCGCCCCGCGCACGCGAAACTCCAACTGCCGCTCGCGCTGGATGGCCTGGCGGCACAGCGGGCACTGCCGGGCGTGTTGCTCCACGCGGTGGCTGTCGTCGGCGCTCAGCAGCCCCAGTACATAGTCGGGAATCAGTTGGTGGACGTGGATGATATCCATCGGGACGCTATCCATTCTGAATTCCTAATTCATCTATACACGCCATGTCGCCCAGAGGCGCTATGCCAGATCGCTGAGTTGCTCGCGCAACGTCTTATGGGCCAGCCGCATGCGCGACTCGGCCGTCTTGGTGGGAATGCCCAGCACCGCGCCGATTTCGCCATATTGTAGGCCACCGTAGTAGCGTAGGATGGCCACCTCGCGCAGCTTGGGCGACAGCGCGCCGACGGCCTGCCAGACCGCCCGCTGCTGCTCGCTGAGAGCGACGCGTTCGTCGGGTGGGGCGGCGGCCGGGTCTCGCACGTCTACCTCGACCAGTTGTTGCAGCGACAGCGACGGCAGCCACTTGCGCCGCCGCTTGTTGTGGCAGCGGCTGACGGCGATGCGATAGAGCCACGTCTTGAAGGCCGACTTACGCGCGTCGTAGTGGTCGAGACGCCGGAAGGCGTACTCGAAACTGTCTTGCAAGACTTCTTCGGCGTCCTCGCGGTGCTGCAAGAGGCCATAGGCCAGCCGGTAGATGATGCCGCTGAACTGGTCGTAGAGGGCGACATAGGCCGGTTGCTCCCCGGCCAGGCAGCGCTGGATGAGTAGCAGCGTCTCGTCCGGCGAGAATGGCTCCGGGCTATCGTGGTCAAACGACCGGTAGGTGAACGACGGTTGCTCGGTCATCGTGCGCCCTTCATTTCGCCGTGGCCAGGTCCGAGCGCACCCAGACGACGATGCGCTGTTGCTCCACGGGTACGCTGCTGTGGTGGAACAGCCAGGCGCGCAACACCTGGTCGACAACCGCGCCGCCGCCCTCGCTGGTAAGGCCCACGCCCGTCACTTCGTGCTGCTCCAGCCCGAAGTCGGCCCCGAAGTAGTCGTTGGGCAGTTGTGGCTCGCTGTCGCCGGCGGTGATGACCACGTCCGCCTGCGAATCAATGGGCAGCGCCGGGCCGCTCTCGAAGCGCTCGAAGGCGCGGAAGTACCAGCGCAACACAGGCGAATCGACGGCGCTGAAGACGCTCAGGTCGACGTCAGAGTTGGCCACTTCGCGGGAGATGCGCTCCAGCAGCCCCACCAGCCGCGGCACATCGTCGTCCGTGCCCACCGTCACCCAGCGCTCGCCGGG
>DAOSMQ010000621.1:0-1617 GCA_035372725.1 Promineifilum sp. (SeqCode) | reverse complement strand
TGCATCAGGCCCTCCACAATTCAGACTATGGCTCCTGCGCCCGGTAGGCGTGGAGTATGGCTTTTTGCGGATAGTCCATCGTATCGTAGATCGTCTCGGCGATGAATAGATAGCCGTTGGCGATTGACAGGATGCCGCCGGTCGGTGTGTCCCACTCGACCAGGTGCGTCTGCCGGTTCAGCACGTAGGTGTGGGTGGCCGAGGCCACGTAGACATACTGGCCGGCGACGATCGGCGCGGCCAACAATGGCCCATCGGCCGTGAAGCGCCACAGTTCCACGCCGTTGCTCAGATTGTAGGCCCGAAGCGTGTTCGCGCGCAACGCGTAGACGACGCGGCCGGCGACGGCGGGCATCGTGCCGCCCGCGTAGTAATCTTCTGTCTGGCCCTGGATCGTCCAGGCGAGTTGGTGCGTTCCCCGTTCCAGAACCGTCAGGTCGTAGGCGACGCTGACGATGGTGTCCGCGGTGACAACGGGCGCGGCGATAGTGCCCCTCCAGTAGTCGCCGTACAGGTTAGTCGCGCGGAGTGTCTGGCCGGTGTTGGCATCCAGTTCGACGAGGTAGCCGCCCGGCTGGTAGTAGAGGCGGCCGCCGTAATACGCCGCCGCCCAGCCATCGCTGCCATTGGTGTAGCAATGGTCTGAAAAGTGCCAGGCCGACTGGCCGCTGGCTGCCGCGATCGCATCCAGCCCTCTAGCAATGCCCAGGAAGATGCGATTGCCGACGACCAGCGGATGCTGGAAGCGATAATTATCGGCTTCACAAAAGCCAACTCCGGCCCAGATTTGGTGACCAGTGCGTAGATCGACGGCCAGAAGGTCATACGTATATGTGTCCTGGCCGAAATAAACCGCGCCATGAGCAATTGCCGGTGGGTGAGTCAGGGCAGAGAGCGCCGATTCAAAACCCCAGGCCGGAATGCCCGTCTCCACGTCAAGCGCGACGACGCGGGGGTGGCTGCCCGAGCGCCAACTGGCATCGACCAGCGCCAGCACCAGACCGTTGGCGCTGGTGACTTGTTGCGGCATTTCCTCTCCGTTTGCGCCCAATTCGGTCGACCAGACGCGCGCGTAGCGCGACGCGCCTGGGTCGCCGGCGTTGACGCCCGTGTGGCCCGCGTTGCCGCCCAGCGTCGGCCAGTCGGCAATCGAGAGCATGTCCTGCGCGTTGGCCGAGCCAGCGACGGCGGTCACCAGCGGCAGCAAAACGCGCACAGTCCCGGTTGGCGTGGCCGGGCCGGCCGGCGCGTCGGGCGCGCCGAGCGTCGTCTGGGCCTGGGGCGACGGCCGCCACGGCTCGCGCAGGCCGGCGCGATCGATGGCCTGGCTGCGGAAGTAATAGGTCTGGCCGGTCTGCCCGGTGAACTCGGCGCTCAGGGCGGTTGTCGCTCGCTGCCAGCGCGTCCAATCGCCGGCTGTGCCCTGGCGCACCCAGACGTCGTAGGTTGCCACGCCGCTGCCGAAGTCGGAACCACGCCAGCTTACCTGGACGGTAGCGGCATCGACCGGCGTGATGACGTTCACCGTGGAGGTTGGGGGCGCGCCGTCGACCAGGGTGCGTTTCGCCGTCGCTGTGGCCCAATCGGCGCGGTTGAAGCCGGCATCGGTAGCCCGGC
>DAOSMQ010000620.1:0-1620 GCA_035372725.1 Promineifilum sp. (SeqCode) | reverse complement strand
GCCCCTGATCGTCATGTCGCCCAAAAGCCTGCTGCGCAACGCGCGGGTCTACTCGTCGCCACGCGACCTGGCCGAAGGGCACTGGCGGCCGGTCATCGACGACGCTCAGGCGGTGGCCGGCCGCGCCGCCGTACGCCGCCTGATCCTGTGCAGCGGCAAGGTCTACGTCGATATGAGCGCCGACCCGCGTCGGGCCGACTGCCGCGACGTGGCCATCGCCCGCGTGGAGCAACTCTATCCCTGGCCGGAGGCGGAGCTAAATGAGGTGATCGAGGGCTATCCAGACGCCCGCGAGATTGTCTGGCTGCAAGAGGAGCCGACCAATGCCGGCGCGTGGGAGTTCGTCCAGCCGCGGCTGCTGCGCCAGTTGGGCGGCCGGCTGCCACTGCGGCTCATCGCCCGGCCGCGCCGCGCCAGCCCGGCCGAGGGTACGATGGCGATGCACATCTTCAGCCAGACGGGGCTGCTGGATCGGGCCTACGAAGTCAACGAGGAGATGACGACCCCATGAGCACAGAGATCGTCGTGCCCGAACTGGGCGAATCAGTGGTCGAGGCGACTGTCGGCGAGTGGCGCGTGGCCGAGGGGCAGGCCGTCCAGGTTGGCGATGTGGTCGTCGAGTTAGAGACGGACAAGGTCGATGTTGAGGTTGGGGCCACGGCCGCGGGCGTGCTGAGCCGCATCCTGCACCCCGCCGGCAGCGACGTGCGCATCGGTGACGTGCTCGGCCTCATTGACAGCGCCGGTGGAGCCGCGCCGGCGACCACCACCCCATCTGTCAATGACCAGACAGCCCGGCCGGACGCGCCAGTTCAGGCGAGCGCAACACCTCTGCCCACCGATAGGGAACGGGCCACGCCCGTCGCCCGCCGCATGGCTGAGGCTGAGGGGGTCGATCTGGCCAACGTGCCCGGCAGCGGCACCGGTGGCCGGGTCACAAAGCAGGATGTGGCCGAGCGGCTGGGGCCGGCGGCCGACCGCGGACGGCCGACCGCGGACGGCCGACAAACGACGGACGACGACCCACAGACGACAGCCGCCGGACCCACCGCACCCCGGCCCTCCAATGCCCCTGCCCCCCTACTCGCCCGCCCCCCTGCTTCCCAGGCCGGCGCGCGCCCGGAGGAGCGCCAGCGCATGTCTCGCCGCCGCCGCACCATCGCCCAGCGTCTGGTGGAGGCCCAGCACACCGCGGCCATGCTGACGACGTTTAACGAAGTCGATATGAGCGCGGTCATGGACATGCGCCGGCGACGGCAGGAGGCCTTCGTCAACGCCCACGGCATCAAGCTGGGGCTGACGTCGTTCTTCGTTAAGGCTTGCATCGGCGCGCTGCGCGCCTTCCCGCGACTCAACGCCGAGATTCAAGGGGACGAGATCGTTCTGAAGGGCTACTACGACATCGGCATTGCTGTCGGCGCGGAGGAGGGGCTGGTCGTGCCCGTCATCCGCGACGCCGACCGGCTGTCGTTCGCGGCCATCGAGCGCCAGGTGCGCGACTTCGCCGCCAAGGCCCAGGACAACACCTTTACGCTGGAAGACCTGCGCGGCGGCACCTTCACGATCACCAATGGCGGCGTCTTTGGTGATCGTGAAGGTGACGCCGCGCAGGTCTTCCAG
>DAOSMQ010000619.1:0-1627 GCA_035372725.1 Promineifilum sp. (SeqCode) | reverse complement strand
GAAGAGTTCGCCCGCCTCGCGCCGCTGCTCGACGGCCTCATTCCACCACGGCTCATAGGCAGCGTGGCCGGCGGCCGCGGCCAGCCGGTTGAACATCTCCGCCGAGGGCATGGCCGGGGCAACGTCGGCGGCCAGCATGTGGCGGCGGGGCAGGTCGATGAAGCCCACGGCAATGTCGTGCTCCAGGGCGTAGCGCAGCGCCCGGTACTCCGGCGAGAAAGTGGCAAAGGGATAGAATGTCGCCCGGCGCGGCTCGTCGGGGCAGTAGACCAGCAGAGCAGTGGGCAACTCCAGCGCCGGATGGGCCAGCCAGGGGATGAGCGCATCGGCGTCGGGCGGCCCCTCCACCAGCACACAATCGGGCGCGTAGCCGGCCAGCGCCGCCCGCACCGCCCGCGCCGACCCCGGCCCGTGGTGGCGCACGCCGAAGACTCGCAGGGTGGCCCCGCTCACGCGGCCATTTCCCGGCAGGCTTCGTACAGCGCCGCCCAGTCGTCGCGCTCGGCCATGACTGTCTCCAGATACTCGCGCCAGATGACGGCGTCCTGCACCGGGTCCTTGACGATGGCTCCGGTCAGCCCCGCGGCCAGGTCGCCGGGGGCCAGCCGGCCGTCGCCGAAGTGGGCCGCCAGGGCCAGGCCGCTATTGACCACGGAGATGGCCTCGGCGGTGCTCAGCGTGCCGCTGGGCGACTTGACTTTGGCCCGGCCGTCCTCGGTCAACCCGGCGCGCAGCTCGCGGAAGATGGTCACCACGCGGCGAATCTCCTCGGCCGCGGGCAGCTCGGCCGGCAGTTCCAGCGCATGGCTCAGGTCGGCCACGCGACGGCTGACGATGGTCACCTCGTCCTCCGCCGTTGCTGGCAGGGGCAGCACCACGGTGTTGAAGCGCCGCTTGAGAGCGCTGGACAGGTCGTTGATGCCCCGGTCGCGGTCGTTGGCCGTGGCGATGACGTTGAAACCACGCACCGCCTGCACCGCCTGCCCCAACTCTGGGATGGGCAGCAACTTCTCCGACAGGATGGTGATGAGCGCGTCCTGCACGTCAGACGGGATGCGCGTCAACTCCTCCACGCGGGCGATCTTGCCGTCGCGCATGGCCGTTAGCACGGGGCTGGGCACGAGGGCGTCGAGGCTCGGCCCGCGGGCGATGAGGCTGGCGTAGTTCCAGCCGTAGCGGATAACTTCCTCGCTCGTGCCGGCCGTGCCCTGCACCAGGAGTGTTGAGTCGCCGGAGACGGCCGCGGCCAGGTGCTCCGACACCCACGTCTTGCCCGTGCCCGGCACGCCGAGCAGCAGCAGCGCCCGATCGGTCGTCAGCGTGGCAATGGCGATCTCGATGACGCGGGCGTTGCCGATGTACTTGGGGCTGATGACGAAGCCGTTGTCGAGCGTCGCCCCCAGCACGTAAGCGGCCACGGCCCAGGGCGACAAGCGCCAGTTGGGCGGCCGCGGCCGGCGGTCGTTGCGGGCCAGTTCGGCCAGTTCTTCGGCATAGGCCTGTTCGGCCAGGGCGCGTTGGATGTTGGGGTTGGTCATGGGTCTCCGGGGTCAGTAGGTCAGTAGACAGTAGACACTCAAGTTGCTACCTTAACCAATGATGGAGGCTAAGGCCAAGGACAAAAAGG
>DAOSMQ010000618.1:0-1640 GCA_035372725.1 Promineifilum sp. (SeqCode) | reverse complement strand
CCGAATCGCACGCCGCGCAGCCGTTGCCCCGGGCATGATTCCCCAAATCGCGCCACGTGTTTGGAAGAGAAGAGCGATTCGGAGAATCGCGCCACAAAACAGAGTCTGAAAAAGGTGATCTTTGTCACTATACAGCGCCGGCGCGGCCGATTATGCTTGCTAATGGTGTAGGTGCGCTTCTCTACCCGACGCCGCCGGCCACATCCTGACCCAACGGGACACACCCCGCACCGATGAGTCGTTATGTCAAGTATTCTGGCCCCGGTCGATCTGGCCCCAGCGCCCACTCGCGACCACGCAGACTTGGCCCGGTCGATCACCCGCGCCGCCAGCACGCAGACCTATGGCACCATCCGCCTGCTGGCCGACCGCGACCGGGCGGCCGACGCCTATCGCGCCTACGCCTACTTCCGCTGGGTCGATGACCAACTGGACGACGGCACGGCCCTGCCCGCCGAGCGCGCCGCCTTCCTGGCCCGGCAACAGGCGCTGCTGAACGCGGGCTACGCCGGCCGATCCCTGCCGGCCGGCCTGGCCGCGGAGGAGACGCTGCTGGCTGAGTTGATCGCCGCCGACACGGAGCCGGACAGCGGCCTGCGCTCTTACCTGGGTCACATGATGGCCGTCATGGCCTTCGACGTGGCCCGGCCGCGCCGCCCTGTCTCCCGCCGGGCCACGTCGAAGGCCATGACTGCCAGCCGCCGCGCGACCCGGCCCGTTACGCCGCCCTCCGCGGCGCCCACATCATCCACATGCTGCGCGATACGGCCGAAGACGCGGCCCTGGGCTACATCAACGTGCCGGCCGAGCTTCTGACCGCCAACGGTCTCCTGACCGTCAACGGTCTCCTGACTGTCAACGGGCTGGACGTGGGCGACCTGGGCGCGGTACTGTTCGACCGGCCCGCCTTCCGCGAGTGGGTGGCGGCGCGGGTGGCGTTGGCGCGGCGCGACTTCGCCATCGGGCGGCGGCTCATCGAGGGGCTGGCCTGCCGCCGTTGCCGGCTGGCGGGCTACGCCTACATCGCCCGCTTCGAGTACGTGGCCGGTCTGATCGAGCGCGACGGCTATCGTCTGCGCGCAGCTTACCCGGAGCGCCAGTCCCGCGCGGCGGCGCTATGGATGGCCCGGCGTACAGCCGCCGGCATCTTGCGCCCGCGACGCCAGGACAACGGCGCGCTTCGCCCGGCGATGGAGAGATAGCCCCCGGCGGGGGCGGCAGCGCGGCCCGCCCGCGAGATGGGCCGTGCTGCCATTCTGATTGACAGACAAGGAGTCACCATGACCGAATCCGTTATCATCATCGGCGCCGGCATCGGCGGCATTTGCTCGGCCATCCACCTGGCCCAACAGGGGCTGCACGTCACCGTCGTGGAGAAGAACAACCGGCCCGGCGGCCGTTGCGACCGCATCAGCCGCGAGGGCCACCACTTTGACACCGGCCCGACGCTGCTGGTCATGCCCCTGCTCTACGAGGAGGAGTTCGCCCGGCTGGGCGTGCCCATGCGCGAGGCGCTCGACCTGACCCGCGTCGATCCCACCTATCACCTGGTTTTCGACGATGGCTCGCGGCTGAACCTGACGTCGGACCTGAAGCGCATGTACGACCAGCTCGAGGCCATCGAACCGGGCGCCTTCGAC
>DAOSMQ010000617.1:0-1641 GCA_035372725.1 Promineifilum sp. (SeqCode) | reverse complement strand
GGCGCTGGAGAACAGTGAGCTGGTACGCCGGGAGACGCTGATCTACGACATCCCCGCCGAGCAGAACCGCGCCGCGACCGTGCGAGAGGAGGAGGCCGTCTACCTGCCCGCGCTCTACTTCTCCGAAACGGGCCTGACGCGGCAGGTGCGGCGGCTGATCGAGCATCCCACCAGCCGGCTGCGCGGGGCGGGGCGGCGGGCGACTGGCGTGCCGGCCGTCGCCGGTGGCCCGGCCCTGACGGCCCAGCAGCAACAGGCCGTCCAGGCCACGTTGGCCCACAAGCTGACCATCCTGACCGGCGGGCCGGGCACGGGCAAGACGACGACCCTGCGCACGCTGCTGGACACACTCGACGCGGGTGGCCACACCTATGTGCTGGCCTCGCCCACCGGCCGGGCCGCCAAGCGGCTGACCGAGGCCACCGGCCGCGAGGCCAAGACCATCCACCGCCTGCTGGAGTTCAAGCCGGGCGAGGGCTTTGGCCGTGGCGAGCGCAACCCCATCGACGCTGACCTGATCGTCATCGACGAAGCGTCGATGCTCGACCTGGTGCTGGCCTACAACCTGCTGCGGGCCATTGGCTCCGACAGCCACCTGCTGCTCGTCGGCGACATCGACCAGCTACCGTCTGTGGGCGCGGGTGACGTGCTGCGCGACCTGATCGCCTCCGACGTGGCCGCTGTGGTGCGCCTGGAGACGATTTTTCGCCAGGCGGCCGACTCGCTCATTATCCGCAACGCCCACCGCATCAATCAGGGCCTGATGCCGGAAACCCACGCCGACGCGCAAGACTTCTTCCTGTTCATCAAGGACGAGCCGGAGGAGGCGGCGGCGCTGCTGGTCGATGTCGTCGCCCAGCGCATTCCCCACAAGTTCGGCCTCGACCCGCTCGACGACGTGCAGGTGCTGGCCCCCATGTACAACGGCGCGGCCGGCGTGACGCGGCTGAACACGATCTTGCAGGAGACGCTCAACCCGCCCGGCAGCCGCAAGGTAGAGAAGCGCCTCGGCGGCCGTATCTTTCGCGTCGGCGACAAGGTGATGCAAACGGTCAACAACTACGACAAAAGCGTCTATAATGGGGACATCGGGCGGGTGACGGCCATCGACCTCATTGGACAAACGTTGACAGTCAGCATCGACGGCGCGCCGGTGGTCTACGACTTCCTGGAAGCGGACGAACTCATGCACGCCTTCGCCGTCAGCGTCCACAAGTCGCAGGGGGCGGAGTATCCGTGCGTGGTCATCCCGGTCGTGGTGCAGCACTACCTGATGCTGCAACGCAACCTGCTCTATACGGCGGTGACGCGGGCGCGCCGGCTGGTGGTGCTGGTGGGCACGCGCCGGGCCATCCAGATCGCCGTGCGCACCAACACAGTGGTGCAGCGCCACACGGCGCTGGATTGGCGTTTGAAGCATTAACGCAAGGAGACTGCCATGAAGAAACTCAATCGTGGCGTCGCCGTGGTCGGCACGGGGATGAGCCAGTTTGGCGCCTTCCCGGAGAAGACGACGCGCGACCTGTTTGTCGAAGCGTTCCAGGATATGCGCGCCTCGGTCGGCCGCGGTCTTGACCCCACCGACATCGAAGCGATCTACATCGGCAACTACAGCAGCGACCTCTTCGAGGGGCAGGGCCA
>DAOSMQ010000616.1:0-1645 GCA_035372725.1 Promineifilum sp. (SeqCode) | reverse complement strand
TTCCCTCTCCCTCTGGGAGAGGGTTAGGGAGAGGGTCTTATGCCCACGGCAACCAGAATCCACGAAACGGCCCCGCCGCGCGAGCGGGCGCTGATGGTCGGCACGGCACTGTACGACAGCGAGCCGCTGCTGACAGTTGAAGAGAGCCTTGACGAACTGGCCCGGCTGGCCGACACGGCCGGCATCGACATCGTCGGCCAGACGATGCAGCGCTTTGAAAAGCCCCACAGCGCTACCTACATCGGCCAGGGCAAAGTCGAGGAGGTCAAGCTGCTGCTAGAGGAGATGAACGCCGATGTCGTCATCTTCGACGACGAACTGCTGCCGCGTCACCAACGCGAGTTGGAAGAGGTCTTCGGCGAGGACATTAAGGTCATCGACCGGACGGCGCTCATCCTCGACATCTTCGCCCAGCACGCCCAGACGCGCGAGGGTAAGCTGCAAGTCGAGTTGGCCCAGTTGGAGTACCGCTTGCCACGGCTGACGCGCATGTGGACCCACCTGGCGCGGCAGGCCGGCGGCCGGGCCGGCGGCGCGACCGGCGGCGTGGGCCTGCGCGGCCCCGGCGAAACGCAGTTGGAGACCGACCGGCGTGAGATTGGCCGGCGCATCGCCCTTATCCGCGAGGAACTGGACGCCGTCCGCGCCCACCGCGAACGCCACCGCTCCAAGCGGCAGCAGACAGAGCTACAAGTCGTGGCTATCGTTGGCTACACCAACGCCGGCAAATCGACGTTGCTCAACCGCCTCAGCGGGGCCGACGTCTACGCTGCCGACCAGCTCTTTGCCACGCTCGACCCGACGACGCGCAAGGTCAACATGCCCGGCGGCCGGGAAGTGCTCTTCACCGACACTGTCGGCTTCATTCAGAAGTTGCCCACCCAGATCGTCGCCGCTTTCCGCGCTACGCTGGAGGAGATCGGCGAGGCCGATATGCTCCTCCACGTCGTCGACGCGACGCACCCCAACATGGCCGCGCAGATCGAGGCCGTTGAGGACACGCTGGCCGAGCTGGAAGTCGATCACCTGCCCATGGTCGTGGCCCTGAACAAAGCCGACGCGCTGCACGACCGCGCCGCCGTCGACGCGCTGCACCTGAGTGTGCCCGCGGCGCTCGTCTCGGCGCGCACGGGCAAGGGCATCGACGAACTGCTGACGCTGGTGGAAGCGACGATGGTCGGCTTGTTGCAGCCTATTCGCGTCCACATCCCCTACGAGCGCGGCGACCTGCTGTCTCTGTTCTACGAGCGTGGCCAGGTGGATAGTGAAAGCCACAGCGGCTCGGGCGTCCAGCTCTATGGCCGGCTGCCGCCACGCTTGTTGCCCGTCTTTGCCAACTACACCGTATGAAAAACGCCATTGTCGAACTCACCCGCCGGCCGGACGTGCGCGCTGCCCTGGCCGGCTATCACCGCCACCTGGAGGAGATACTGGCCCAAATCGTCGCCATCCAGCAGGTGGCCGCGCCGACCTTCGCCGAGAAGCGCCGCGCGGCTTACATGGAGGCCCAATTCCTCGCCCTGGTCGCGGCCGAAGTGAGCCACGACGCGCTCCACAACGTCTTCGCCCGTCTGCCGGGCCGCGACGCCGGCCGGCCGCCGCTGATCATCTCCGCCCACCTGGATACCGTCTTCCCGGCGACGAC
>DAOSMQ010000615.1:0-1653 GCA_035372725.1 Promineifilum sp. (SeqCode) | reverse complement strand
ACGGCGATCTTGGCCGCGGCCGTGCCGTAGAGGCGGGTCAGGTCGTCGCCCGTGGCCCGCGAATCGACCAGTACACGGCGGCTGGCGCGGGCGTTGTGGCGCGTGCTCCAACGCAGATAGGCCCGCTGCCGCCAGGGGTGGGCCTCCGGGAAGTGCTCATAGCCCAGGTCGTGGACGGTGGCCACACTGGGCACGCGCACACCGATGGGAATGACGTGGGCCGGGGTGAAGAAAACATCCGGCGGGCGCGTCCGCAGTTCGTGACCGAGGCGGGCATGCGTCCACAGGCGGCGCAGCGGGATGACCCGCATCTCCACGTGCGCCGCCGCCGGGAAGAGATCGGCCGGCGGCGGGTCGTTGAAATACAGGCGCAACCCGTGGCCGCGTTCGGCGGCCAGGGGGATGAGGGCGCGGATGAGCTGGTAGGCGTAGGCTTCCGTGCCCGTGCGCCGGGCGGCGGCGGCGCGGCTGGCGTCAATGCCGATGATCATAGCGCGGGGTCGCCGGCGAAGCGGCTTACTCGTTGGCACACGGCGCGCGGATGGTCAGGAAGTCATCGGCCGCCCAGCCCTCTTCGCCGCCCACGGCCCGCACCTTGCGCCAGAGAAAGCCGCCCGCCTCGACCGGCTCGTCTGGCAGAACCGTCAGCAGCGTGCCCTCGGCCAGGATGACCAGCTCGGTGCCCTGGGGGGCGTCGCGCAGGTAGATGCCGCTTGCGCCGCTGCCCTCAACAACAGCCCGGCAGGTGACCGGCGTGGGCGTGATGGTCGGCTGCGGCGTCGTCGAAGTGGCCGTGGCCGTGGGCGGGAACTGCTCGAAGAGGGGCGTTGGCGTCGTCACCCCGGGGCCGACAGCGCCTTCGGACGTATCCCCTTCGGGCGTGCCCTCCGGCGGCGCGGCCGCTTCGATCATCTGTTGGCGCTGGTAGTAGAGCAGGCCCAACGCGCCGGTGTAGAAGAGCGCGCCGATGATCAGGGTGAAGGCCGCCCGGCGCAGGATAATCTCGCGCTCCAGCGTGTAGAAGCGCGCTCCACCCCGACGGATGTTGCGATAGGTCAGGAACGTCGCTGCCAGCGCCGCGACAAAGAGCAAGAGGGGCAGAAGCAGGCCGCTCATGACTCCCTCAGTCCCAGATCAGCGGCCGATAGCGGCCCGACGCGCAGGATGACTGGCGGCTGCACAGTGCAATCGACGATAGTTGAGGCGCGACCGCCCGGCGATGGCCCGTCGTCGAGCACGGCGGCGGCGCGTCCGGCCAGTGCTGCCAGGGCCTCACCGGCCGACCGCGCCGCCGGCTGCCCGGAGACGTTGGCACTGGTGGCGGCCACGGCCCCACCCGCGGCGCGGATAAGGGCACGAGCGACGGCGTGATCGGGCACGCGCACGGCTACCGTGTCGTTGGGCGAGAGATTGTCCGGCAACGTCGGCTGGCGCGGCACAATGAGCGTCAGTGGCCCCGGCCAGAATCGGGCCATCAGCGCCGCCGCGGCCGGCGGGACATCGGCGGCTATCTGGGCCACATCGGCCGGTTCAGCCAGCAAGACGGGGATGCCCTTCTCCGCCGGGCGGCCTTTGGCGGCATAAAGCCGCTCGATGGCCACCGGGTCAAAGGGTAACACGCCGATGCCATAGACGGTATCGGTCGGAAAGACC
>DAOSMQ010000614.1:0-1658 GCA_035372725.1 Promineifilum sp. (SeqCode) | reverse complement strand
CGCCCCGCGCCGGGGCCGACGATGGTCACTTCGCCCAGCAGCTTGGTCACGAACGTCACCGCGTTGGTCGCCCCGGAGATACCGGCCAACGGGTGCGCCTGGGGCAGGCGGATGGGCCGCACCGACGCCTTGACCATGTCAGTCGTGCGCTCCACCCAGGCCACCAGCTTCCACACCTCGCTGACCTGCTGGGCGCGGACAATGTCGCGCGTGGTCAGGTTGCCGATGCCCTCGCGCTCGACGTTGTCCATCTTCAGCGGGATGCCCAGCAGCAAGTTGGCCAGAATGACGATCTTGGCCGCGGCGTCATAGCCGTCAACGTCGGCCGAGGGGTTGGCCTCGGCGTAGCCCTTCTTCTGGGCCTCGCGCAGAGCCGCCTCATAGGGCTCACCGTCGGCCATGCGCGTCAGGATGTAGTTGGTTGTGCCGTTGAGGATGCCCTGGATGCGCAGGACGCCGGCCGAGGCCAACAACTCGCGGCCGACGCGCAATACCGGCGTACCGCCCATCACCGTCCCCTCAACTCCCAGGCGCACGCCGCGCTCGGCGGCCATTGCCGCCAGTTCGGGGTAGAACAGGGCCACTGGCCCCTTGTTGGTGGTGATGACGTGGCGATCCTGAGCGATGCCGGCACGGATGTAGTCGGTCGCCGGCTGGCCGGTCAGCAGGTCGCTGGTGGTCATCTCGATGACGACGTCGGCGTTGCTCTCATGGATGACCCGTTGCACGTCCCAGCCGGAGTAGGGCGTGGGCACGTTGTCGATGCGTTTTGTGTCGCTATAGGCCTGTAAGAGTTGGCCGGGGTCAATGCCATCAGGGTTGTAGATGCGTCCGCGGCGCGTGGTGTTGACGGCGACGATGCGGAAGTCAGCCCCGTGCTGGCCGGAGATGGTTGGCCCGTAGTCGCGCAGAATGGTCGCCAGGCCCTGGCCCACGTTGCCAAAGCCGATGAGGGCAAGTCGGTAAGTGTGCATATGACGATGTTTGTCCTACTGCGAGATAGGGGAATTGTAGCACACAATCGCTTGCCGTCAGGCCACGTATGGCCTTACACTTACGCTCTGGCATGACAACCCGCATCCTTGCGCGCTCATTGCGCATTCTGTTCCTGTTCCTCTGGCTGCCCGCCGGCCTGTTGGCGGCGCAACCCGACCCCACGCCGGCACCAGCGCTGGCGACTGCCACGCCCGTGGCCGGCACGCCGGCGACCGATACGCCGGCGACCAGCGCGCCGGTGACTACCATCCTGGACAGCCGCTTTGGCGTTATTGAGAGCTTTGAAGACCCTACCGCCGCGGCCCGCCTGGGCGTTGCCTGGACGCGAGCGCGCTTCCAGTGGGCCGAGGTGCAGCCCGACGGGCCTGGGCAGTGGCAGCCGCCGCTGGACGACGAAGCCCTGCAAGCCGAGTTGGACGCCGGGCGCGAAGTGATCGGCCTGCTTATTGGCATTCCCGATTGGGCGCGCGACCGCAACGGGCTGCCGCGCGGCCTGTCGCTGCCGGCCGGCGACCCCGGCAACACCTGGGCCGTCTTCGTGGGCCAGGTCGTCAGCCGCTATGCCGGGCGCATCGATCGCTGGATTGTCTGGAACGAGCCTGACATCGACGACCCCGACGCGCCCGGCCACTTTCCGGAGTGGCTTCACAGGCGGCGCGACG
>DAOSMQ010000613.1:0-1659 GCA_035372725.1 Promineifilum sp. (SeqCode) | reverse complement strand
GCGGCCGGGCGCGGGCCTATGGCAGTCATGACCAGCGTCATGAGGATTGTGCCTAAGCCGAGAATGCCAGTAACCAAAAACGGGCGCGCGCGCATAAGGGCTTCTGCCGGGCACATCTAGGGACGGACACGGTCTGCATCGCCGGCGTCCCATCGGCCCGGCCGCTCCGTCGATATGTTACCGCTTTTGACCCAATCTGTAAAACCTGACGGCAAACGCCGTAGAGACGGGTCGGCGACCCGTCTCCCAGAGAAGATGGGCGGCCACCCGTCTCCCAGAGAAGATGGGCGGCCACCCGTCTCCCCTGAGAAGAGACGGGTCGGCGACCCGTCTCTACCGGGTTGCCTCCAACAGGACTTGCTGGGCCAGGTCGATCATCGCGGCGACGTCGCCCTCGTCCGGCTGTTCGTCGCCCTGGCCGTCGAACTCGACGCTGATGGTCATGGCATCGGCCGTGGCCGGGTCGGTCTCTTGGCGCTCGAAGGAGCCAAAGCGGACGACCCAGCCGGCGATGAGCGACGCCTGGGCCGTGGAAAGCCGCACCTGGGCCACCGGCCGCGGCGGGTCGCTGGCGCAACTGGACACCTCGGCCGCGCCATCGGGCGTCAGTTCGACGACATCGCAAAAGCCGGCAATGCCGCCCTCGCGCCGCCAGGTGTAGCCGCCCGCCAGCGACTCCGCGCCTTCGTCCACCGCCGCGCCCTTGTCACCCTCATCGGCCCCCAGCGCGCACGCCGCCAGCGCTGCCAGAGCCACGATCAGCACCACCGTCATCGTCACACGTCTTCTCATGTCATTCCTCTCCTCAGCAGGCTGACGCCCGCATGCATCACCAGCCACTAACCACCGGTCGCTAGTCGCTATCCACTATCTCAACTCCTTCCACCTGTAACCAACCCCCCTCCCACTCGTCGCGCCGCCAACGGCCGGACAGGCGCAGCGGCCGCCAGGTGGGCCGCCGGCCACGGTCGCTGGCCAGATGCTTGTCGAAGCGGGCGATGACAAACGTTTCGCCGTCGCCGATGAAAATGCCCGCGCCACCGGGCCAACCGGGCACGCGCACGGCGTAAACCGTCGCCGGCTGGCCCGGCGCGGCCGGCAGCCGCCCCAGGGGCGTCGCCCCGCGCGGCACGTGGACGAGCGCCAGCGGGTGGACGCTCACCGGCTGGCCCAGCAGCTCCATCTCCCAGGCCAGACGCTCGGCCGGCGACTCGGACGCAGAGTCGGGCGCGTCAAGGAAGCCGAAGCGCAGTTGGCCGCCGCGCCCGCGTGTGTCGCGGGCCTCGGCGAGCATGGCCCGGCGGCTGGCCCCCAACCCGTCGAGCGCGCCACAGCGGATGAGATGATCGATCTCCTTGGGCTGGAGCGGCACGCGCGCCAGCAGGTCGGCTACGCCGGCGAAGGGCGCGCCCGCCCGTGCCGCGCGGATGGCGGCGATGGCGGCGGCGCGCAGGTCGCGCACCTGACCCAGCCCCATCCACAGGACAGGTTGCTCGCTGTCGGGCGCGTGCTCGTAGGTCAGGGTGAAGCCGTGGTCGCTGAAGTTGACATGGGGCGGACGCACAGTGATGCCCAGCCGGACGGCCTCGGCCATGTAGACGGCCGGGTGGTGGAAGCCACCGGCGTCGGCCAGGCGAGCGCAAAGGAACTCGGCCGGCA
>DAOSMQ010000612.1:0-1661 GCA_035372725.1 Promineifilum sp. (SeqCode) | reverse complement strand
CATCGACCGCGACGCCGCCGACACCTATCGCCTCGGCTCCGGCCTCATCGCCCTGGGCGCGCGGGCGCAGCGGGCCAACCCGGTGCGCCTGCGGGCGCGGCCGGAACTGGAGGTGCTGGCCGCGGGCACGGGCGAGACGGCGACGCTGGAAGTATTGTCTGGCGGCGAGGTGGTCATTCTGGATGAGATTCCCGGCGAGTACGTCACCAGCGGCAGCCAGCACATCGGCAGCCGCTGGCCGGTCTACGCCACCTCGACGGGCAAGGCCATCCTGGCCCACCTGCCACCACAGGAGTTGGCCCGCGCCCTGGCCGGGCCGTTCCCGCCGCTGACGGCCCACACTCTCGTCGACGCGGAACGCCTGCGGGCCTGCCTGGCCGAACAGCGCCACGCCGGCTATGCCGTGGCCGCCGAGGAGCTGGAGGTTGGCTTCGTCGCCGTCGGCGCGGCGCTGCTTGATGCCCGCGGCTACCCCGTGGCCGCCATCAGCCTGGGCGGTACGCGCGCCCGGCTGACTGACGAGCGCGTGCCGGCGATCGGCGGCCTCGTCCGCGCCGCCGCCGGGCGCATCTCGCGCCAACTGGGCTACCGCCCCGATTCACTCGCCGAGCCGGGCGACGCCGTAGCATAGGCTGTCAGCCTGTCGCCGGCAACTGAGCAAGGAGCAACAATGCCGCACCCCACCCCCTTTCACACACGAACGTCGGCCGTCTGCGATAGCCATGAGTGGCGCAACTGGTCAGGCTTCCTGTCGGCCGGCGTCTATGAACCGTCGCATGAGCGCGAGTATTACGCCATTCGCAACAGCGCCGGGTTGATCGACGTTTCGCCGCTCTACAAGTACGAAGTCACCGGCCCCGACGCCGCCCGCCTGGTCGACCGCGTCATCACCCGCGACGTGACCAAACAGAAGGTCGGCCAGGTGTACTACACACCCTGGTGCGACGCCCGTGGTAAGGTCATCGACGACGGCACAGTCTCGCGACTGGCGGCTGACCGCTTCCGCATCACCTCGGCCGACCCCAACGGCCGCTGGTTCCAGGACGTGGGCTATGGCCTGAACGCGACCGTGACCAACGTCACCGACGATCTGGCCGCGCTGGCGCTGCAAGGGCCGCGCAGCCGGGCTATTCTGGAAGAGGTCGTCGTGGGCGTCGACTTCAGCAAGCTGCCCTACTTCCACCTGGCCCACGGCACGGTCGATGGCTTCCCGGTCACCGTGACGCGCACCGGCTACACCGGCGACCTGGGCTATGAGTTGTGGGTGCGGCCGGAGTATGCCGAGCGCCTGTGGGATGGCCTGATCGACCGCGGCAACGGCCACGGCATCCTGCCCGCGGGCATCATCGCCCTTGACGTCGCCCGCGTGGAGGCGGGGCTGGTGATGATCGCCGTCGATTACGTCTCCAGCCACCATGCCATTATCGAGAGCCAGAAGTCGTCGCCCTACGAGATCGGCCTGGGCTGGGCGGTGCGGCTGGATAAGGGCGACTTCATCGGCAAGCGGGCCCTGGTGGCCGAGCGGGAGCGCGGTTCAGCGTGGACGTTCGTCGGCGTACAGTGCTTCTGGCCGGCGCTGGAGCGGCTGTTCGCCGAGGAAGGCTTGCCGCCGCAGGTAGCCGGGCGGGCCTCGCGCTCGGCTGTGCCCGTCTATGAGCAGG
>DAOSMQ010000611.1:0-1663 GCA_035372725.1 Promineifilum sp. (SeqCode) | reverse complement strand
CCTGGCCACGCCGGCGGCCCGACCCCAGCCGCCGCGCGGCTGGACGGTCGAGAAGCTGCTGGGCGAAATCCAGTGCAATCTCTACGTCGGTCTACAGCGCTTCCGGCGTGGCGAACGACAGGCCGCGGCGCGTGAGGTCCAGCTCTACGCCGTCGACCGACTGCTGCAACTGGCGGCAGTCGTGGAGCCGGAAGGGGCCGCCGCGGCCGACTCCTTCGCCCCGGCGCGCCGCTTCGAGCAGCGCTTCCCGCAGATGGCCGCTCACCTGCCCACCTTCCAGCAGGGCTACGACCGCACGCCGGAGTCGGCCGCGGCCATCCTCGACTTCCTGGCGGCACGCTTCGAGTTGAACGCCGGCATGGTCGCGGCGATACGAGAGTTGCTCTAAACCGTTGACAGGAAAACCTCACACAAAGGATATCAAGATGCCTTCTTTTTGCGCCCTTTGCTCCCTTGGCGTCCTTTGCGTGAGGTTCTTCGCCTGGGGCGGGCGCTACGAGCCATCCGGCAGCAGGTCGCTTAGCTGCCGCAGGGCGAAGTCCGAGCGCACGGGCGAGGCCGCCAGCATGGCCGCGTCCGTCGCCCCGGTCAGGGCCAGGGCCGTGGCCAGGCCCGCGTCCAGCCCCATCTGCACGTCCGTCTCCAGCCGGTCGCCGGTCATCAGGCAGCGCTCCGGCGGCAGGCCCAGCGCCGCCAGCGCCGCCGCGGCCATGTGGGCCGAGGGCTTGCCAACGACGGCCTCCACGCGCGTGTTGGTGCAGGCCTCGATGGCGGCGATGATGGCCGCGGCGTCGGGCTGGCCGCCGCCGGGCACGGGGCAATAGCGGTCGCCGTTGGTGGCAAAGAAGCGCGCCCCGCCGCGAATGGCGTCGAAGGCGATTTGCAGCTTGCGATAGGTGAACGTCCGGTCGAAGCTGGCGATGACGGCATCGACGCGAGCGTCGTCGGCCACGGCAAAGCCGGCCGCGGCCAGTTCGCCCCGCAGCGACACCTCGCCCACGACGAACAGCCGCGCCCCCGGCAGCCGCGCCCGCAGGAACTGCACCAGCACCCACGACGAGTTGATGACGTCGGCCGCCGGCGTGGGCAGCCCCATGCCCGTCAGCCGCGCGGCCAGTTCCGCCCGCGTGCGGTTGGGGTAGTTGGACAGGAAGAGCGTCCGCCGGCCGAGGGCGCGCAGGTGGGCGATGGTCGCGCCGGCCGTGGGCAGCAGCGCCTCGCCCAGCGTCACCGTGCCGTCGAGGTCGAAGATGTAGCCGTCGAAGAGGTGGTTGGGCGGGCCGGGCAGCATGGGTCGTAGCATAACCCAACCGGGCCGGTTTGGGCAGGGAGAGAAGAATGGCACGCTGATGACGCTGATTGCACGCAGATCGACGCTGAAAGAGCAAGTCTTGCAGCGTAAATCAGCGCCCAGTCAGCGTCATCGGCGTGCCATTCCGGTGCTAATATACTATATGCGGTTGTCCTGCGTGCCATTCTTTACCGATTGGCAATGGCCATTGCCTGGACTACAATAGCCGTCAACATCCTTGACCACCATCGATACCATGCGTCGCTTACTTGTCATCCTTCTCAGCCCGGCGTGGCTCCTGATCGCGCTCTTCAGCCTGGCCGTCGGCCTGGCCTTCTATGCCCAGACCAACCCGGCGGCGCTCTACGTCAT
>DAOSMQ010000610.1:0-1666 GCA_035372725.1 Promineifilum sp. (SeqCode) | reverse complement strand
TCGGCACACCCTTAGGGCCCGCCCCGCGGCCGAACCTCATCCTGAACCCGGATTCGATCCTTCTCTGTCTCCAGCCAGTTCCCACCTAGCCACCGTTAGGCGGCCTGGTATGCCGATTTCCTCCCACAAGCGCGCTCAATCGGCGTCGCAGGTGCAGTCCGCCACCCACTTTCGGCCCAACCGCTCCCCCGGCAGCCGGCCAAAACGCGCCGCTCCCCTTCCAACACTATGCGAAGGAAATGGCGGCGGTAGGGTTATTTGTTATGAGCCACTAATAAGCAAATGGGGTCTTTTTGAAGGGATTTTCGCTGCAGAGGGCGCTGGCTGGCCCCGGCGGCCGCCCCCCGGCCGCCCGGTCGCCTCTTCGCCCGCGCCGCTCACACCCGGAAGATCATCTCCCGCACCTCGCCCAAATCCATCTCCGCCCCGGCCAGCGGATAGCGCTCCAGGAATTGGGCCAGCAGCGCCAGGGCCAGACCAAAGACCTCGCTGCGCCCCGCGCCGAAGGCCGCGTTCAGCGTCCCGGTGGCGCGGCCGAGTTCCAACGCCTGCTGCGGCGATAGACGGATGCTCGTCCAGCGCTCCGGCGCGCCGGCCGCTTCCGGCTGGGGCGGCGTCAGGTCCCACAGGAGAAAGAGCGACTCCAGGTCAGTGACGCCCTCGGGGATCTCGCGCGTGCGCCCGGCGACGGCCGAGCGCAGCGCCTCCAGCCGCGCCGTCAGCACCGACACGGCCACGTCGGGCACGTCCGGCCGCCCCAGCCCCAGCGGCAGCCGCTCGCCCAGCGCGTCCATCAGCCCTTTCTGCTCCGGCCGCATGGCCACGTAGACGTTTTGCCGCGCCACCATGCGCCGCGGCCGGCCGCGCCTGGGCTTGTCGCGCAGCAACTCCTTCAGCGTGCTGACCTTCTGCTCGTCGGCCTTGTCCCTGGCCTTGGGACGCTCGTTGCTCTTCATAATCAATTACGAATTAGGAAAAGAAGTGGCACAACGCCGCGCCTCTTCATTCCTGATTCCAGATTCTATTCCGCCTGCCGGTAGCCGCTGTGGCTCTCCAGAAAGCGAGCGACAAACGCGCCATCAATGGTCGCCCCGCCCGTCACCAGCAGTTCCAGGCACAGGTGCAGGCACAGCAGGCAGATGGAGCGCGGATAGCCGCGCGTCTCGCGCCAGATGGGCAGGATGCTGTCGGGCAGGAAGAGGGGCGGCATGCGGTTTTCGCGGCCGGCGGCCAGCAGGCGATACTCGATCAGCGCCGCCGTGTCGTCGGGGGCCAGCGGGTCGAGCGACGACCGGGTGGCCACGCGGTCGTTGAAGTCCTTGCTGCCGCGCAGGTTGATGTCCAGTTCGGGCCGGCCGAGGAGGATGAGCTGGTAGGCCTTGCCGCCGCGCGGGTCGCGGAAATTGAGCAGCCGCCGCAATTCCTTATACTGCTCCGGCTCCAACTCGTGGGCCTCGTCGATGATGACCAGCGGCAGGACGCTGCGGGCGGTCGTCTCAGTCAGGAAGTCGCGCAGCTCGTTGAGCTGGTCTTCGGTGGCGCGGCGGGTGCGCACGCCAAACTCGGCGGCGATACGGCGCAGCAGCAGCAGGCCGCTCTTCTTGGGCGGCTCATCCACCCGCGCGGCCACGAAGTCCGGCCGGCGGTCATAGCGGCTGTGGAACCA
>DAOSMQ010000609.1:0-1667 GCA_035372725.1 Promineifilum sp. (SeqCode) | reverse complement strand
CCCTGGCCGCTGTCCAGCTTGTGCCCTTCTTGCAGTTCAGTCTGGCCTCGGAGCGGCTGGCGACGGCCGATTATGCCTTCGCTACCGACTACTCGCTGCCGCCGGCCCATCTCATCACTTTGCTGGTGCCGGAGTTCTTTGGCGAGCCGCTGCGCGTCGGCTACTGGAGCGTGCCGACCTTCGAGGAGTTGACCTATTACGCGGGCGGGCTGGCGGTGCTGGGGCTGGTGTTGGCCCTGCGGCGGCCGACGCGGCTGACCTGGTTCTACGTCGCTCTCATCGTCGGCGGGCTGTGGCTGGCTCTGGGCCGCTATAGCATCCTCTACGAGTTGGCCTATCGCTTCTTGCCGCCGTTCCGGCTGGTGCGCGCGCCGGGGCGGGCGGGCTTTCTCTATCTGTTCGCCGCCTCGGCGCTGCTGGCCCATACGCTGACTTTCTGGCGGACGATGCCCGCGGCCGAGCGACGGCGGCGGCTGTGGCCCTTCTGGCCGGCGGCTGTGGCGGTGCTGGCTGTGGCTCTGGTGGCGGCGCTGGCGGCCACGGGCGCGGTCTTCATGGCCGTCCATCCCACGGAGACCAGCGGCCGCCTGTGGCAGCAGATCGGCGGCTATGCGCTGGCCCTGACCGTTGTCGGCATCGGCGGCGCGCTGGTCTGGGCCTACCTGATGCGGCCGGAGGTGCCCGCGGCCCCGGCAGTGGGCGTCGTCGAGCGCGACGCTGTCGGCGAGCGCGACGCTGTCGGCGAGCGCGACGCTGGCGGTGGGCGCGACGCTGGCCGCTGGCGCGACGCTGGCCGCTGGCGCGGCGCTGGCCGGGTGGCCCTGCCTGCGGCTCTGGTTGTGCTGGTCATGGCCGACACGTGGAGCTACGCTCACAAGATGGTTCGCCTGGCCGACAGCGGGCCGGACCCGGTCTGGACGGACGGGTTGGCCGTGGTTGGGGCGGCCGGCGGCGAGGAGCCAGCGGGGCGGGTGTTGCCCTGGGGCGTGCCGCTGTTCAGCCAGAACGGGGCGGTGCAGGTCGGCTGGCCCAGTGTCTTTGGCTATGACTCGCTGGAACCGGCGGCGACGATTACCCTGGCCGCGTCTGTGCCCGACCCGCGCTCGACGGCCTATGACATTCTCGGCGCGGCGTATGTGCTGGCCGGCGGGCCGCTGGACGATTTCACCGCGGGGGAGCGGCCGTTGACGCTGCTGGGGCAGCAGGGGTCGGCCTGGGTCTATCGCCGGGCGCGACCGCTGCCTCTGTCGCGGCTGGTCTATGCCGCTGAGGTCATTGCCGACAGCCGCGCGGCCATTGCCCGTGTCCATGAGGCTGACTTCGACCCGACGACGACGGCTATACAGGCCGCTGACCCCGGCTGCGCACTCGGCCCGGCCCCGGCGACGATGGGCACGGCTGAGGTGCTGGCCCATGAGGCCACGGGCTGGCAAATTCAGACCCGCAGCGACGCGCCGGCGCTGCTCGTGCTGGCCGAGAACGCTTTCCCCGGCTGGCAGGTGACCATCGACGGCCGCCCGGCCGCGGCTCTGACGGCTTATACGGCCATCCGCGCGGTCTGTGTGCCCGCGGGGGAGCATGTCGTGGAGTGGCGCTTCCGGCCGGTGATTTACCTCTTCGGCGCGGCTCTGAGCGTGGTGGCGCTGGTTGCCGTCGTTGTTGCGTGG
>DAOSMQ010000608.1:0-1667 GCA_035372725.1 Promineifilum sp. (SeqCode) | reverse complement strand
TCCATCACCGTTTCTATCGCCGCCATCGTGGCCTCATAGTTGTGCAGCGGCTCGCCCATGCCCATCAGGACGATGTTGCGCAGCGTCTCGCCGCGGGCGCGCAGCGTCCGCTCGGCGTGGATGACCTGACCGACGATCTCGCCCGGCGACAGGTGGCGGTGGAAGCCCATCTGCCCCGTGGCGCAGAAAACGCAGCCCATGGCGCAGCCGACCTGTGTGCTGACGCAGACGGTCGCCCGGCCGCGGAAAGTCATCAGCACCGTCTCAATGGCCGCGTCGTCGGCCAGGCCCAGCAGAAGCTTGCGGGTGTGGCCGTCGGCGCTGTCGATGGTTGCCCGGACAGGCAGGACGCCGATTGTCTCCGCCGCCAACCGCGCGGCCAGCTCCGGCCGCAGCCCGGCGATGGCCTCCGGCGCGGCGGCCAGGTCGCGGTAGAGGCCCGCCCACACCAGCCCGGCGTAATAATCGCTATAGCCCCAACCGGCCAGCCGCTCGGTCAGGGCGGCGCGACTGAGGTCGTAGAGCGCGGTGGGGCGATCCGTTCTGGCGTCCATGCCCGCCATTGTAACAGGTTGCCCGAAGCTGTCAGGCGGGGCTAAGCCAGCTACAATGTGGCCATGCTCAAGCTGATTAGCTGGAACGTCAACGGCCTGCGGGCCGTCCATCGCAAGGGGCTGTTTCTGGAGTGGCTGGCGGCGACCCAGCCGGACGTCCTGGCCTTGCAGGAGACGAAGTGCCATCCCGACCAGTTGCCGCCGGAGGTGCGCCAGCCGCCGGGCTACATGACCTATTGGGCCTCGGCCGAGCGCCCTGGTTACAGCGGTGTGGCCCTCTACACCCGCCGCGCGCCGCTGTCGGTCCAGATCGGGCTGGGCAGCGACGACTACGACCGCGAGGGGCGGACGCTGGTAGCCGACTTCGGCGATTTCGTGCTCATCAACGCCTACTTCCCCAACGGTGGCCGCGACCACGCGCGCGTGCCCTTCAAGATGCGCTATAAGGCCGACTTCCTGACCACTTGCAACAACCTGCGGGCCGCGGGGCGCGCGGTCGTTTTCTGCGGCGACGTCAACACCTCCCATCAGGACATCGACCTGGCCCGGCCGCGCCAGAACCGCAACACCACCGGCTTCCTGCCCGAAGAGCGCGCCTGGATCGACGAGGTCGTTGCCCAGGGGTACGTCGATACCTTCCGCGCCCGCTATCCCGACCGCGCCGGGGCTTACACCTGGTGGGCGCAGGTCACTTTCTCGCGCGAGAAGAATGTCGGCTGGCGGCTGGACTACTTTTTCGTCTCGCCCGACCTCTGGCCGCAGGTGATCGACGCCACCATCGAGGCCGACGTGAGCGGCTCCGACCACTGCCCGGTGGGTTTGTTGCTGGACCTCGATGGCCGCGACTAGCGCCGGGCCGATCAATACCCGACCGGGGCGGCCGGCGGCGTGGGAAGTGGCCGCCGTCCTGGCCCTGCTATTGTTGGCCGGCGTCGCGCGGATGGCGCGGCCCGACCTGACCGAGTTCAAGGCCGACGAGGGCCGCCTGCTGAGCCTGGCCCTGGCCACCAGCGACGGCGACATCGCCCGGCGCGGCATCGCCAGCTCCGTTGGCTTCCCCAACGCGCCCATGAGCGTCTGGCTCTATGCCTTGCCGCTGCTGCTAAGGCCGCA
>DAOSMQ010000607.1:0-1676 GCA_035372725.1 Promineifilum sp. (SeqCode) | reverse complement strand
ACCTGCCCATCAGTCAGCCAGCCCGTGGCAAAGTCCTCGGCCGGCCCGGCCACCTGCCCGCCCGCCATCGGCACGCGCATCACCTTGTAGCCGACCGGCTCCGGCCGGTTCCATGAGCCGTGCAGGGCGATGAACAGGTCGCCGCGATAATCGTCCGGGAAGGTCTGGCCAGTGTAGAAGGCCAGCCCCAGCGGGGCCATGTGGGCTTGCAGCGTGACGACCGGGGCGACGACGCCCTCGCACGCGCCCGGCGCGCCGAAATCCGGGTCGATGATGTTGCCGGCGTGGCAGGCGGGCCAGCCGAAGTGGTCGCCGTCGTTGACAATCACGACCGTCTCCGGCGGCGTGTCGTCGCCCATCAGGTCGCGGCCGTTGTTGGTGGCCCACAGCGCGCCGCTCTCCGGCTCAATCGCCAGCCCGACGGCGTTGCGCAGGCCAGTGGCCAAGAGCCGGCCATCGCTCCCATCGGCGTTGTAGACCATGATGGCCGCCCGGCGCGGGTCGTCCTCAACGCAGACGTTGCAGCTGGAGCCGATGGCGACGACCATCCGGCCGTCGGGCAGAAAGGCGACCGTCCGCGTTGTGTGCGCGCCACCGCTGGGCAGGTCGCCAACAACCACCGTCGGAGTCGTGCCGGAGCCGCCATCAGGGGCCAGGCGCACCACGCTACCGGGCAGGCCGACGTACCAGGCGCCCTCGTGATAGACCAGGCTATGGGGCCGGTCGAGGCCCTCGGCGACGGGCTGGAGGGCGTCGGCGCGGCCGTCGCCGTCGCCGTCGGGCAGGGCAACAATGCGCCCTGCCCCGCGCTCGGCCACGTAGAGCACGCCGTCCGGCCCGAAGGCGATGAAGCGCGGGCCGTCCAGCCCCTCGGCAAAGACGTTGACGCTGAAGCCCGGCGGCACGCGCACGGTGGCCGCGCCGCCCGCGCCGACAGAACCGGCGAAGTTCACCCGGCTCAGAAAGGTGTGGTAGACATAGATGCCGCCCAGCGCCAGGGCCAGCAGCAGCAACCCCAGCCACAGCAGGCGCGTCCGCCGCGCCGCCATGGGTTAGTAGCGCTCCGGCACGAAGGTCTGCTCGTCGATGGGCGGCCGGATGTAGCCGCCGGCGGCCTTGCGCGGCGGCAACTCGATTGGCGGCGGCAGGATGTCCTCGTAGGGAATCACGCTCAGGATGTGACTGATACAGTTCAGGCGCGCCCGCCGCTTGTCGTCGGCGTTGACCACGTACCAGGGCGACTGCTTTGTGTCTGTGTAGGCAAACATGCGGTCCTTGGCCTGCGAGTACTCCACCCACATATCGCGCGAGCGCAGGTCCATGGGGCTGAGCTTCCAGCGGCGGCGCGGGTCGGCCGCGCGCTGGGCAAAGCGCCGCTCCTGCTCGTCGTCGCTGACGGAGAACCAGTACTTCAGCAGGATGATGCCGGAGCGCTGGAGCATCCGCTCAAACTGGGGGCAGGACGACAGGAACTCGCGGTACTCCTGCTCGGTGCAGAAGCCGTGGACTTGCTCGGTGATGGCGCGCGTATACCAACTGCGGTCGAACAAGACGATCTCGCCCGCGGCCGGCAGCTGCGCCACCCAACGTTGAAAGTACCACTGGGTCTTCTCCACGTCGCTGGGGATGCCCAGGGCGACAACGCGGATGACGCGCGGGTTGGTGCGCTCGACGAT
>DAOSMQ010000606.1:0-1688 GCA_035372725.1 Promineifilum sp. (SeqCode) | reverse complement strand
CCTGGCGCGCGGCCTCAAAGTCGATCGGCGGCACGGCGACGACGACCGTCGGCGCGGGCAGCGGCGGGCCGATCTCCGGCGTTGGCGAGGGCGATGGCGTTGGCGTGGCCGTCGGGTCGAGTGGGCTGCCGAACGCCGCCGGAATGTAGCCCGATGGGGCCGATATGGCGGCCTCGCTGACGACCTGAAACTCGCTAATCGACGAGGCTGATTCGACGCCCAGCCCCCGGCAGGCGGCGGCGAGCGACAGCAGCACGGCCGCAAAGGTCACCGTGGCCAGGGCCACAAGCTGCCGGCCTGAGAGGGCGCGCGGGCGGTCAATGGGCTGCGGGTGGGCAGGCGTCGTGTTTCTCAATGCTCCTTCTCCTTGCCGCAGAGGGCTTCTCCAACCCTACTATAGCCGCAATTGACCGCCCGGTCAGTGAGGAGAACGTAAAAAAGTGCTGTCAGTCGCGCGGTGCTATAATGGGCCGCGTGACCGACCAGCCATCACGCCTCATGCTGCTGACGACCGTGCGTTCCTACCGAATGGAGGCGTTCCGCGCCGCGGCCGACCGGCTGGGCATCGCGGTGGTCACCGGCCTTGACTTGCCACCAGAGTTGGCCGACCAGTGGCCGGAGGCGCTGCCGCTGTCCTTCGCCGCGCCTGACGAGGCCGCGGCCGGCATCGCCGCCTATGCCGCCGCGCATCCCCTGGCGGCCATCCTCTCCTTGGACGACAGCGGCAGCCTCGTCGCCGCCGCCGCCAGCCGGGCGCTGGGCCTGCCCCACAACGACCCCGCCGCCGCCGTCGCCGCCCGCGACAAGTTCGTGATGCGCCGGCTGCTGCGCGAGGGCGGCGTGGCCACGCCCTGGTTTGAGCGCTTCACGACGGCCGACGACCCCGCCGTCGTGGCCGCGCGCGCGCCCTACCCCTGCGTCGTCAAGCCGCTGAACCTCAACGGCAGCCGCGGCGTCATCCGCGCCGATTCGCCGGCGGAGTTGATCGCGGCGGTCGGCCGGTTGACGCGGCTCATTGCCCCCTACGGCCCGCCGCGCCCTTACCTCATCGAGGCCTTCATCCCCGGCTTCGAGGTAGCCCTGGAGGGGTTGTTGGATGACGGTCAATTGCGCGTCCTGGCCCTGTTCGACAAGCCCGACCCGCTTGACGGGCCGTTCTTCGAGGAGACGATCTATGTCACCCCGTCGCGGCTGCCGGGGGCGACGCAGACGGCCATCGCGGCGACGACAGCCGCGGCCGCGCGCGCGCTGGGCCTGTGCGCCGGTCCTGTCCACGCCGAACTGCGCGTCAACGCGGACGGGGCGTGGCTGGTCGAGGTGGCCGGGCGCTCCATCGGCGGGCTGTGCTCGCAGGTGCTGCGCTTCGGCATCGACGCCTCGTTGGAAGAACTGATTCTGCGCCAGGCGGTGGGCCTGCCGCTGGGCGACACCGGGCGACGCGATCGCGCCGCCGGCGTGATGATGATCCCCATTCCCCAGGCCGGGCTACTGCGGGCCGTGGAGGGGGTCGAAGAGGCCGCCGCCGTGCCTCTTATTGACGGCGTGGAGATCACCGCCCGGCTGCACTACCCGCTGACGCCGCTGCCGGAGGGCGACAGCTATCTGGGCTTCATCTTCGCCCGTGGGGAAACGCCTGGCGAAGTAGAGGCGGCACTGCGCCAGGCGCATGGCCGCCTGCGCTTCGCCAT
>DAOSMQ010000605.1:0-1690 GCA_035372725.1 Promineifilum sp. (SeqCode) | reverse complement strand
GCCGCGCAGCAGGTCCCACTCGCGCAGGCGGTTCACCAGGGGGGCGCGAAAGGTCATCTGGAAGCGGCGCAACTCCATGCCCGTGCGCCGCCGCAGGACGCGGTAGGCCGGCACGGGCGCGGCTTTGCCCTTCACCTCGATGCTGCCCAACGGCTCGACATCGAACTGGCCGGCGATGGAGCGCAGGGTGTCCTCGGTGATCTGCACCGTGCCCGGCTGGGCCGTCTGTTCCATGCGCGCGGCGACGTTGATGGCGTCGCCCAGGGCGCTGTATTCCAGCCGCAAGTCGGAGCCGACCGCGCCGACGACGACCAGACCGGTGTTGATGCCAACGCGCACGTCGAGGGCCTGGGCCACGCGCGGCAGCCCGGCGCGAAACTCGGCCATGCCGGCGACGATCTCCAGCCCGGCCAGGACGGCGCGGCGGGGATCGTCCTCGTGAGCGATGGGCGCGCCAAAGAAGGCCAGCAGCCCGTCACCCATCAGCCGGGCGACTGTGCCCTCATAGTGATAGATGGGCCGCACCATGCGCTCGAAGCTGCCGTTGACGATGTCGCTCCACTCCTCCGGGTCGAGTTGCTCGGCCAGGGCGGTAGAGCCTTTGATGTCGCAGAAGAGCATGGTGACGACGCGGCGCTCGCCGGCCATCGTGCCGGAGCGCCGGGCGGCCAGCAGCTTGTCCTGCAACTCGCGGGGAATGAACTGTTGCAGGGTGTCCGTGAGGGCGGGCGGGGCGGCGCTGCTGTGGACGACCGCGCTACCGGCGGACGGAGCTTCGGTTAGAGGGGCAAGACGGGCCGTTGTTTCGGCGGCCAGCCCTGGCCGGGCGCGGGTTCCATCGCCACCCAGGCCACCCAGCCACCCCGCCGGCCCCAGGGGGCGGCCGCAAGCGTCACAGAAGTTGGCTCCGGCCGCGGCCGCCGCGCCACAGGTGGGGCAGGCGACCAACAACAGACTGCCGCAGGCGCGACAGAACGCGGCTCCCTCCCGATTGACCGCGTGGCAGTGTGGGCAGTTCATCTCTGGCCGACATTATAGATCGGGGATCATCGCTCGTAAAGTGGCCATTGTGTCGGCGTCTTCCGGCCGCTTGTCGTGCCGCCAGCGCAGGATGCGCGGGAAGCGCACGGCCACGCCCGATTTGTGCCGGTTGCTGGCCTGAATGCTCTCGAAAGCCAGTTCCATGACCAGCTCCGGCCGCACGCTGCGCACAGGGCCGAAGCGATCCTCAGTGTTGTTGCGCACAAAACGGTCGACCTCGCGCATCTCGGCGTCGGTCAGGCCGCTGTAGGCCTTGGCGAAGGGCACGAGCTGGCGGTGGTCGTCGTCGCCCTCCCAGAGGGCGAAGGTATAGTCGGTGTAGAGGCTGGCGCGGCGGCCGCTGCCGCGCTGGGCATAGATGAGCACGGCGTCGATGCTGTAGGGGTCGATCTTCCACTTCCACCAGTCGCCGCGGCGGCGGCCGACGCGGTAGGGGGAGGCGCGGCGCTTGAGCATGAAGCCCTCGACGCCACGGGCGCGGCTTTCTTCGCGTAGCGATGCGAGATCGACCCACGACGGCGCGGCGATGACGGCCGACAGCGGCAGCCAGGGGCTGGCGGCCGTGTTGGCCACCGCCTCCAACTGTGCCCGGCGCTCCGCCAGCGGGCGCTCGCGCCACGCGGCCAGCGTGATCGCAGCGGATGCCGCG
>DAOSMQ010000604.1:0-1697 GCA_035372725.1 Promineifilum sp. (SeqCode) | reverse complement strand
CCACGTGTGGAACTTTCTGCTCGTCCACGGTCTGTTCCTGCTCTTCGTCGTCACCCATCTGGCGCGAGAGTTGCGGGCCTGGACGGCAACGTGGACCGAAGAGGGCAAACGACGCCTGGAGCCGCTGGGCCGGCCGCTGCTGCTGGCGGCGGGGCTGTTTGTCGTCCTGTGCGCGGCCCTGCTTATTCGCGGCTACTGGATCGCCCCGGTGGTCTTGCCGCTGCTGGCGGCCAGCGGGCTACTGACGCTGCGGCCGGGGTTGCCGGCGGCGCGGCGCGTGGTGCTGGCGCTGATGGCCGCGGCGCTAGGGCTAACGCTGATCGTCGAAATCGTCGTCCTCGATGGCGATATCGGCCGGATGAACACCGTCTTCAAGTTCTATCTGCAAGTGTGGCTGATGCTCAGCGTCGCCTGCGGGCCGGCGGCGGTGTGGGCGTGGCCATCCATCCGTCAGACGCGGCGGCTGCGGCTGGTGTGGCAGACGGTGCTGGGGGTGATGCTCTTCGCGGCCTTGCTCTATCCGCTGCTGGCCACGGCCGCTAAGTGGGGCATCCGCATGAACCCCGACGCGCCGACCACGCTCGACGGCGCGGCCTTCATGCCCACCGTGGAGTATGGCGACACCGATTATGCTGGCCAGAGCCGCACGGTGCGGCTGGTCGAGGACATGGGGGCCATCGACTGGCTGCAACGCAACGTCCAGGGTTCGCCCGTGGTCATGGAAGCCCACGGCAGCAACCCCTATCGCTCCATCGCCTCGCGTATCGCCATGTACACCGGGCTGCCGACGGTCGTCGGCTGGGACTGGCACCAGCGGCAGCAGCGGGCGGTCGCGCCGGATACACTGGTGTCCAGCCGGATCAACGATGTGAATACTTTCTACAATACGCTCGACACCAACGAGGCGTGGAACATCCTGGCCCGCTATGGCGTCGAATACATCGTCGTCGGTTCGCTGGAGAATACCTACTACTGGCCGGAAGGGCTGAGCAAGTTCGAGGCCATGGTGGCCGACGGTACGCTGGCGGAGGTGTATCGCGACGAGTTCGCGCGCATCTACCGCGTCGTCGCCCTCCAGGAGCGGGACGCGCAATCGGCCAGCCCGGCTCCGCAAGCGGCCAATGAGCAACACCCGGCCGCTGGGCAACTGAGCATTGATCGAATAGTGGGTGAGAACTGAGCATGCCCCTGACCGACATCCTTTCCGCCGTGCGCTGGTGGGCCGTCCTGACGCTGCTGGGACTGGTGGCCTGGCCGCTGGTCTTCACGTTGCTGCGCCCGCTGGCCGACCGGGGCTACGCCTTCGTCAAGATGGCCGGGCTGCTGCTGGTCAGCTACGTTTTTTGGCTGGCCGGCAGCCTGGGGCTGGCCGACAACAACGGCGGAGGCATCCTGTTGGCGCTGGCGGCCGTGGGCGCGGCGTCGTGGCTGGCCTACCGGCGGCGGCCGGCAGGCGACGTCGGCCTGCGCGAGTGGCTGCGGGCCAATCGGGGCGCGGTGGTGGCCGCCGAGCTGGTCTTTCTGCTTGTCTTTGCCCTGTGGGTGTGGGTGCGCGCGCAGAACCCGGCTATCGCCAACACCGAGAAGCCGATGGAGTTCGCCTTCCTCAACGGCGTCACGCTCAGCCCAACTTTCCCGCCGCGCGACCCGTGGTTGTCGGGCTATGGCATCAGCTACTACTACTTCGGCTACGTCAT
>DAOSMQ010000603.1:0-1703 GCA_035372725.1 Promineifilum sp. (SeqCode) | reverse complement strand
GGCGGTTGGAGTATCGCGGCTATGATTCGGCCGGCATTGCCGTCATCGACGGCGAGGCCATCGACATTCGCCGCGACGTGGGCAAGCTGGGCAATCTGGAAGCGCTGTTGCGCCGGTCGCCCCTGGCCGGGCATCTGGCCATCGGCCACACGCGCTGGGCCACCCACGGCGTGCCCAGCCAGCGCAACGCCCACCCCCACCTGGGCATGGAGGGCCGCGTCGTCCTTGTCCACAACGGCATCGTTGAGAATTACCAGAGCTTGCGCGCGGAGTTGTCCGCGGAGGGCGTCGCTTTCCGCTCGGAGACCGACACCGAAGTCATTGTCCAGATGGTCGAGCGCTTCATGGCCGCCGGCCTGTCGCTGGAGGACGCCGCCCGGCAGACGTTGGGTCGCCTGGAAGGGGCCAATGCCGTCGTCCTGATGAGCGTCGATCAGCCCGACCGCCTGGTCTGCGCCCGCATCGGCAACGCCGGCGGCATCGCCCTGGGCATCGGCGCGGGCGAGATGTTCATCGCCTCCGACATCCCTGCCATCCTGGAGTACACGCGGCAAATCATCTTCCTGGAGAGCCGTCAGATGGCCGTCGTCACTGTGGACGGCTATCGCGTGACCGACCTGGACGGCCGGCCTGTGCGCGCCGAAGTCCACGCCATCGCCTGGGACCCCGTCAGCGCCGAGAAGGGCGAGTACAAGCACTTCATGCAGAAAGAGATCTTCGAGCAGCCGCGAGCGCTCATCGACACCCTCGGCGGGCGGATCGACTTCGACACGGGCTGTGTCTCTCTGCCAGAGATGAACCTGACGCCGGAGCTGGTGGCGCGCATCGACAAGCTGTATATCGTCGCCTGCGGCACGAGCTACTACGCCGGGTTGGTGGGTAAATACCTGATCGAGACGCTGGCGCGCTTGCCAGTGGAGGTCGAGTACGCTTCGGAGTTCCGCTACTACAACCCTATCATCAATGAACACACCGCCGTCCTATCGATCACCCAGAGCGGCGAGACAGCCGACACGCTGGCCGCGGCCGAGCAGGCCCGCGCCCAGGGCGCGACGCTATGGGCCATCGTCAACGCCATCGGCAGCCAGTCGATGCGCCTGTCCGACGGCGCCATCGCCATGCACGCCGGGCCGGAGATCGGCGTGGCCAGCACCAAGGCGTTTACGGCCTCGCTGGCCGACCTCTACCTGCTGGCCTGTGCCCTGGGCACGCTGCGCGGGACGATTGCGCCGGGCCAGATGCGGCAGTTGGCCGACGATGTCGCCCGGCTGCCGGCGCTGGTCGGCCGGGCGCTGGAGCGCGATGCCGACTACCAGGCGCTGGCCGAGCGCTTCCACCGCGCCAGTGACTTCCTGTTCCTGGGGCGGGGCATTAACTACCCCATCGCCCTGGAAGGGGCGCTCAAGCTGAAGGAGATCAGCTACATCCACGCCGAGGGCTACCCCGCGGGCGAGATGAAGCACGGCCCCATCGCCCTGATCGACGAGGAGATGCCCGTGCTGGCCATCGTGACGAAGGATGGCCTCTACGAGAAGATGCTCAGCCAGGTGCAGCAAGCAAAGGCGCGCGGCGGCGTGGTCATTGCCCTGGCCACCGAGGGGGATGAGGCCATCGCCCGCGAGGCGGATACGGTCATCACTGTGCCGGAAGCGCCGCCGCTGCTGGCCCCCATCGTCAACGTCGTGCCCTTGCAGCTGCTCAGC
>DAOSMQ010000602.1:0-1704 GCA_035372725.1 Promineifilum sp. (SeqCode) | reverse complement strand
GGCCACCGCAGCCGGTTGGGCGGCGGCTGGGGCGACGACTTCCTCGGCCGCGGCCGGCCGCGCCGCCATCACGGTCAGCGGCTCAAATAGCGACTCACCGGCCAGCGGGTTGGGATGGATTGTCCATTCCCAGTCGCCCTCGGTGGGGAAGGTGACTTCGGCGACGAAGTGGCCGATTTCGTCGGTCGGCGTGGCCTGTGCCTCGACGCGGCGGCCGTCGGCGTTGGTGGCAATCAGCAGCGGCTCGACGGGGTTGCCGGGGCCGAGGTTGTGGACGGGCGTCTGGCCATGCTGCAAGACGGTGAAGCCCACCGTCCACGGCTCGCCGGCGTGGATCTCGCCCGGCGGACTGTCCAGCGTGACCACCGCCCAGCCGCCAGCCAGCACGGCCGTGGCCGTGGCCAGTAGCAGCAGCCCCACCACCACAAGAACACTTGCGCGCTTCATCTTTCACTCTCCCTTTTTGAATTGACGGTCAGGTTCGACCGTGTGCCCATAGTACACCGCCCGGTCGCGGCCGGTTCCCGCCGGCGGGTCAATCGCCCAGCGACGCGGCGATGGCCACGGCGTCGGCCTGGCTCAGGTCGCCTTCCAGCCGGTAGGTGATGCCGCCGTGCACCCAGATGAGCACGTTGGAGGTGATCAGCAGTCGATTCGACCCCTGCCAGTCGCCAAATAGTTGCAAGTGGTGTGGCCCGGTCAGCCACAAACCCGTCTCGTCGCCCACGGCCACCTCCTCGACCGCCGTCGCGGCAACGACCTTGCGGGCGAACTCGGCCACGGCGATAGCCGTCAGCGACAGCGGCGGGCCGTCGTCCGGCCGCCAGACGAGGGTGATGGCCGGCAGGTCGATGCCCGGGTGGGTGTAGACCTCGTCGGGCGCGCCCAGCGCCGCGGGCAGATCGGGCGTGAAGTGGGCCTGCCGCTCGGCCTCGGCCAGCGTCGTCGGCTCGCCCAGGTCGATGAGCGACAGCGAGTGGGTCACGGCTTCCGGGGTGGTCGTGGCCGGCAGGGCGGAGAAGGAGGGCGTAGACGGCGGCCGCGTCGGCGCGGGCACCGTCGGCGCGCTCTCGTCGATGAAAATCTCAATGGCCCCGACGCGGGCGAAGAACGACAGCAGCGCCGCCCGCGTTGCCGGCACGGCCAGCAGGCTCAGCGCCAGGAGGGCCATCACCCCCAGCGCCCAGGCCAGGCGACGGCCGGCCGGCCTGGCCGGCCGCGCGGCGGGCAACATCTGTCGCCCGGTAACGCCATCGCGGGCGCGCGCGGCGATGTTGGGCGTTGGCGGGTACTCGACCTGCGCCGCCAGTTGGGCCAGGGCGCGTTGCCAGTGGGTGTCGGTCGTTGGTTCCATTTAGTCGTCTCCCAGCGCCTCGCGCAGGTCGGGGTAGTCGGCGGCGATGATGGCGCGCAACTGGGCCAGCGCGCGGCTGTGGCGCGACTTGGCCGTGCCCGGTGGGATGTCCAGCGCCGCGGCCGTCTCCGCCTCCGACAGGCCCAGGAAATAGCGCAGATACACCACGTCGCGGGCGTCGGGCCGCAGCCGGCCGACGGCTTCGCGCAGGCGGCGGGCGTCGTTGGCCGGCGTGCGCTCCGGCGGCGCGGCGTGGTGGCGCGGCGCGGCCAGAAAGGCGCGCTGCATGGCCGCCCAGTAGCGGCCCAGGCTGCGCCGCTGGTTGCGGGCCAGGTTGGCGGCGATGCTGA